>JAUSBK010000008.1 GCA_030652115.1 Coriobacteriia bacterium
TCCGGTGGCCGTTGCGGACGCCTACAGCACGCCCGTGAACACCGCGAAGGTCGTTGCCGCGCCCGGCGTTCTCGCCAACGACACCGACACGGAGAGCAACCCGCTCACCGCGATCAAGGTCACGAACCCGTCGCACGGGTCTGCGACGCTCAACAGCAACGGATCGTTCACCTACACCCCCACTGCGAGCTGGAGCGGCACCGACAGCTTCACCTACAAGGCCAACGACGGCTCGGCCGATTCCAACACGGTCACCGTGACCATCACCGTGACCCCAGGCGCCCCGGTGACGCTCGCCCCGGTCTATCGCTTCTACAACTTCACCAACAACACGCACTTCTTCACACCGTCGCTCGAAGAGGCCAACGGTGTGATCGCCAACTACCCGAAGGTCTTCCGCTACGAGGGCATCGCCTACTACACCAACCCGGCTAACAACACGCAGCCGCTCTACCGCTTCTACAACCGCAACAGCAGCAGCCACTTCTATACCGCCTCGGCCCAGGAAGCGGCGCACATTCTCGCCACGTGGCCGACCATCTTCCAGCTTGATGGCCAGACCTACTCGGTGAACCCCGCGCCGGTCGCCAACAGCGTGCCCGTCTACCGCTTCTTCAATCGCACGAACGGCAGCCACTTCTACACGGCCTCGGCCGAAGAGGCCGACATGGTGATCGCCAACTGGTCGAACGTCTACAGCTTCGAAGGGCCGGCATTCTGGCTCGGGCAGTGATGCGCTGAAACCTCGGTCTTGTGCGAGATTTCTGTCCGAATGGCAGGTTTTGTCGTGCTGGCATCGTATACTGTCAACAAGCATGGGCGGTCCGCCACCGGCGAATGGCTAATCGCTTGGCACGAGTGGAACGGTGACATGATCCAGGGTATGGGGCTCCTCCGCAGAGCAGTCACGAGGGGCGTTGTTCTCGTCTCTCTGGTTCTGGCTCTCGGTATACCCGCCACCGCATTCGCCGAGGCCCCCCACGTTGCCACCACCCCCACGCCGGATACCTGCTCGATGTGTCACCGCGCGCACACCGCTCCGGCCGACTTCGGCCGCATCGACGCCGACAGCTGGGAGATGACGTCCTCCGCGCTCGCGATCGCGGTGCCGGTCGCCGAGGGCGACACGGCACTCTGCTACGTCTGCCACGGGGTCGACGCTCTCGGGTCGGGCACGCCGATCGGCGGCGACTTCGCCGAGACCTCCATCCACACGCTGGCGCCTACGGCGAGCCCGTTCGGCCCCTCGGTCAAGTACTGCAGCAACTGCCACGACAGTCACGGCGCCGCCGAGAGCGCTCCCGGCATCCCCTACGCCAAGCTGCTTCGCGCTCGCACCGAGAGCGGGACTGCCGTGTATCGGGACTCGGAGTACTGCGGCACGTGCCATGAGGTGCGAGTGGAGAGCCGATTCCCCGGCGTGACGGTCTACGAGCAGACGGCGCACTACGGGTCGCTTCCCAACCCGGCGAGCGGCACGCTCATCCGGTGCTCGATCTGCCACGAAGAGCACGGCTCGGCGATCGCACCGCTCGTGATCTCGGAGGTGACGCCGCCTTCGGTCACCGCCACCGAGACCGTGACGGCGAACGACCGGACCTTCTGCTTCACCTGCCACCCTGATGAGAGTGGCGTCTACCCGGGCGAGGACGACTACGACGATTCGGCGCACGGCTCCTCGGATGCCACCACGACGATCCCCGGCGAGTGGCCGGCCGACGACGCGGAGCGCCTGGTGGGCGAGTGTCAGGTCTGCCACGCGCCGATGGGGCGCGATGACGGCGACGGTGCGCCGATCCCCACGCTCCTCGAAGCCGAGTACACAGCGCTCTGTCTCAGCTGCCACGATACGGATGGCCCCGCGGAGACCGACGCCAGCCCGCTCCTGTATCCGGACACCGCGGCCACGCAGCTCGAGATCGTTGCCGGGTTCTCGGCGGAGACGACGACCGTGATCTTCAGCACCGTCGCCGTGTGGGGCACCGATGCAGCCGATACAGCGCCACGCGACCTCGTGGGGCCGCGCTTCTACGAGTCCGCCGTAGGGACGTCAGGAATACTGGCGGTCGGCGACATCGACGGTGTTGACGGGCAGAACGTCGTTGTGGCTGACCAATCGTCCAACAAGCTCTTCCTGTTCGCTCCCGATGCTCTCAAGGGCCTGTCGTCGTACCTCTTCGAGCCGGGCTGGATCGCGATCGGTGGCATCGCCGACTTTCTCGCGATCGCGGACGTCATCGATGATGCAAGCAACCGGCCCGAGATATGCGTGATCGTCGGAGACACGCTCTACGTCTATCGCTACGACATCGTCGGCAACCCGCTTGAGAGCGTGGGCTCCGTGTCCGGCCTCGGCGCGGACATCACGGGCCTTGCCGCCGGTGACCTCGACGCTGACGGCGTGGCCGAACTCGTGGTGACCGACGCGGACGCGCCCGAGATCCACATCATCGACGGTGGCACCGGCTCGCTCGTGGCCACCACCCGTGCGGCCAAGGCCGGCGTGCGGGGGCCGAGCATCGGCGACGTAGATACAGCGCCCGGCATCGAGTTCGCGGTGGCCAACGCCGACGAGGTCACCGACCAGGTGACCGTCTACGACGACGAGGGAAACGAGATCGACAGCGCCTCGCTGTCAGGTGCGGGCACCGCGAAAGCGTGGGATACGCTCATCGCCGACGTACTGCCCGGCTCGGTTCCGGCCGGTGATGAGCTCGTGGTCGCTGCGAATGGCGCCGAGGGTGACAGCCACGTGCTCACCTTCCTGCAGGCCGTCGGTGGCGGCATCGGCACCTCGGCTAGTTACCTCACCGGCCCCGGCTACGGCACCGGATCACTTGCCGCCGGAGACATCGATGGCGACACGTACGCCGAGCTGATCGTCGGCAACGGCGGCTACTGGAGCCGGGTCATCACTGAAGCGGCGCCGCCCAGCGTGCAGGTCTTCAACCACAATGCGGGCCAGACCGCGTTCGACACGACGCTCACAGAAACGCTCCACGCCGGCGGCGTCGAGCGCGCCGGTGCGGCGCCCACGCTCGCGGTCGCCGACCTCGGCGGCGTGGGACCCTCAAGGCACCCGGTGGGCGTGCGGGAGGACGCACACGAGGTGGACGAGGCAGCGCCGGTCCTCCGCCACGTGGAGTGCGTGGACTGCCACAACTCGCATGAGGCGACCTCCACCGTCGGCATCGCCCCGGCAGCGTACGGTCGCATCCTCGGCACGAACGGGGCCACGGCGGCGCTCGTTGCTGCCGAGCCGGTGACCAACGAATACGAGCTCTGCTACAAGTGCCACTCGGCCTACCAGGACGAGGCTGGCCTCGAGGGCTCGAGCGACATCTCGGCGCTGTTCGATGCGGGTAACGCGAGCATGCATGCGGTCGAGCAGGCGCAGACGACGACGATCAACGTCGAGACGTTCGAGGACAGCTGGGACGAGGACTCGGTGCTCTACTGCATCGACTGTCATGCCACCGCCGAGGCCACGCCGGAAGTCGCCGGTCCGCACTCCTCGGCCGAGGCGCCGATCCTGCGCTCGCCC
This sequence comes from Coriobacteriia bacterium, assembly GCA_030652115.1. Taxonomy (NCBI): domain Bacteria; kingdom Bacillati; phylum Actinomycetota; class Coriobacteriia; species Coriobacteriia bacterium. The sequence continues at coordinate 3,545 of JAUSBK010000008.1, forward strand.
TATCTCGGTGTCGCGCCGTCCAACATGGATGGGCTGTGCTACGACTGCCACAAGTACGCCGTGTACTACACGGGAGCGGACGACACGGTTGCCGCGACGGGAAGCGCCTTCCGCAATGGCGCGGTTGTACTCCACAATCTGCACGTGGCAGACCACGGCTTCGGCTGCGCTGCGTGTCACGACACGCATGGCGTCGAGGACAACGAGCGCCTCATCCGGGACACGATCGACTTCGACGCGGCGACGCGAACCTGCGAGGGCGCGTGTCATCCGCTCGGCATCACCTACACACCCTAAGGATTCGGGGCAGTTCCCGGGCGACGCTGCGCATGTCAGGGGCGCCAGGTAGAATCACGCTGTTGGTCCGAGTCCGCCAGGAGGGGTTGTGGCAGAGCCGGTTCGTTTCGTGCATGCAGCAGACCTGCATCTCGACGCGCCCTTCAAGGGCGTGGACGCCACTGATGCGCGCGTCGGTGACGCGCTGATCGCGTCCACGTATGACGCGCTTGACTCGCTCGTTGCCGCTTGCATCGGTCACGATGCGGACTTCCTGGTGATCGCGGGAGACGTCTACAACGCGAGCGAGAAGTCCCTGCGCGCCGAGTTCGCCTTCCGCGACGCGTGCGTGCGTCTCAACGAGGCGGGCATCGGCGTGTTCGTTGCACGAGGGAACCACGACCCGGCGAGCGGTCGCTCGGCGGGGATCACGCTGCCTGAGAACGTGCACGTCTTCTCCGAGCACGAAGTCGAGCGCATCCCGATCGAGCGCAGCGGGCGGATCGTCTGCGCGCTGTACGGCAGGTCGTTCCGCACTGCCGCCGAGAAGAGCAACCTTGCGACGAGCTTCAGCCGTCAGGCCAGCGACCCGCTCGCCATCGGCGTGCTTCACGCGAATGTCGGCGGCCGAACGGACTACGAGCCCTACGCGCCCTGCTCGCTCGAGGACCTGCGTGCCGCGCGGATGGACTACTGGGCGCTCGGGCACATCCACAAGCCCGAGGTCCTTGCTGAGCACCCGGCCGTGGCCTACAGCGGCTGCACGCAGGGGCTGAGCCCGAACGAGTCGGGGCTGCGTGGCTGCCGCATCGTCACGCTCGATTCCGAGGGTGCCACAGCCGAGTTCATCCCCACGTCGAGCGTGGTCTGGACCCGGCAGACGGTGGACATCGCCGGGGTGGAGAGCATCGAGGAGCTGCTGACGGCACTTTCCCGCGCGGTCGACGAGGCGAGCCGTGCCGCCGAGGGTCGTCCGGCCGTGACACGCATCGAGATCGCAGGACGCAGCGTCGTTCATGCCGAGCTTGCGCGTCCGGGTGTGCTACGTGACGTGCTCGCAGACGTGCGGCCGGCAGCGCTCGAGCGGGATCCGTGGGTGTGGGTCGATCGCATCGCAGACGCCACGCGGCCCGTGTACAGCCTGGACACGCTGCGCGAGAGCGCGGACTTCGCGGGCGATCTCGTTCGCTTGACCGATGCGCTGCTCGCCGACGAGCGGGTGCTTCTCGCACTCGTGGACGGCGCATCTGGTCCGGTCCTCTCGGCTATGGATGCGCGAGACGTGCCCGCCGTGGACGCAGCTTCGCTGCTCGCGCGTGCGCGTGACCTTGCGCTCGATCGCATGCTCGCCGAGGAGGACCGATGAGGCTTCGGCGCATCGAGGCGGAGCGCTACGGCGCGCTCGCGGGCGCCACGCTCGGCGAGCTGGGAGACGGCTTGACGATCGTGCACGGCCCGAACGAGGCCGGGAAGTCGTCGTTCACCGCGCTCGTGCGCCACGTGCTGTACCGGTATCCCACCGGTCGCGACAGCGAGGCGGGATACGCGGTCGGCGGGGAGGGCCGCTGCGCGCGGCTCGTGTTCGAAGACGATTCCGGCGCGTGGGTGATCGAGCGCACCGAAGGTACCCACGGCGGGCGGGTGAGCGTCCGCACGCTCGCCGGTCCGGACCGGCCCGAACTGCTCGATGAGCTCACGCGCGGCGTGAGCGAGCTCGCCTACCGGACCGTCTTCGGCTTCGGGCTTGGCGAGATGGCGGCCATCGAGGACCTTCGCAGCGAGGGCGACAGCGTGATCTCACGCCTGTACGCCGCGAGCGCCGGCCTCCGGGTGAGTCCGCAGGAGGTGCGCGCGGCCGTGGACCGCGAGGCAGCCGACCTGTTCAAGGCCGCCGGTCGCAAGCCGCCGGTGAACGCACTCATCGCCGAGTTGCGCTCGAGTCGCGCCGAGCTGCGCGGCCTGCGCACGGAGGCAGAATCGTTCATGGCCGACCAGGAGCACCTGGCCGAGCTGGCGGCGCAGCTGGACGAGGCCCGGGGCGTCCGCGACGCGGCCCGCGAGCGGGCGACCGGTCTGGCTGTGGCCGTGGAGCGTGCCGACGAGAAGCTCGGGATCATCGATGCGCAGGAAGAGGTGCTCAAGACCCTTCGGCGCGAGCGGAGGCAGCTCGAGGAAGAGGCTTCCGGGATCACGGTCGACGAGGCGCTGCTGGCGGTGGCTCCCGAACTCGACGCGCTGCTCGAGGAAGCTGCGGGCCACACTCGCGCCACACAGTCGCTCGGCGAGCTCGAAGGCGCGCTCGTGCGCGCCGAGACGCGGGCCGCAGACGCCGCCGCCCGCACGGGGCTCTCCGCCGAGACGCTTGCCGGTCTCGGCGACGGTCATGACTGCACCGCCGCGATCGAGGAGGCTCGCGAGGACCTGCAGCGCCTGCATGGGCTCGCCGACTCGCGCAGCGAGGCCGTGCAGCGGACCGCGGAGATCCGCGCGGCCGCGCAGGGAGCGCTCGCGCGGGCGGTCGGCCCGCTCGGCATCTCGGGCGACGCCGACGAGGTCATCGCCGAGCGTCTCGCCGCGGTCGATGCGCTCGAAGTGGTGCGTGGTGGCGCACACGTCACTGGCCGACCTCGGGCCGACATTCCCGTGCTCATCATGTTGCTCTCCGGCCTCGTGGCACTCGGCACGGGTGTCTTCCTGCGCGAGTGGGTGACCGTGGGCGTCGGCGCAGTGCTCGCCGTGCTCGGCGTCGTGTTCCTGCTCGGCGGTCGTCGCGGCGTGCTGCACGCGCCTGCCGGCGATGAACACGTCTACCTCACGATGCTCGGCCTCAGCGCCGAGGCGGGAGTGCTTGAGGTCTCGCGCGCGCGGCGCGCACTCGAGGCTGCACGTTCGGCGGCCGAGGCGGCTGCGGCGGCAGAGCGCGAGGCCCGTGAGGCCGAGCGCGAGGCGTCGCTCGCCTTCGACTCGCTCGAGACCCGGCAAACGCTGTGGTCGGCGTGGCTCGCAGAGCGAGGGTTGGACGCGTTGCTGAGTCCGGCTGCAGCGGCTACTCTCGTCGCACTCGTGCGCGACGCGCACGTCGGCGGGGTGGCAGCCGAGGACGCGCGGCAGGCCTATGGTCATGCTGCCGAGCAGCTCGACGCATTCGCCGTCCGCTTCGCCGATGCGGCGCGGCCGTTCACCGAGGCGCCTGCCGTGCTATCGCGGGATGACGTGCCGGCGCTGGCGAATCGCCTGAGAGATGCGTTGACCGCCGCCCGGGCCGCTGTGGCCCGTCGTGACGAGGTCTCCCGCGCGATGACGGCGCTCGATGAGCGCATCGCCGACGAGGGCGATCGCGCTGCGAAGGCGTCGGGCGAACTGCTCGAGGTGCTCGCGCGGTTCGATCTGGCGGAAGGCGGGACGCACGAGGACCTTCGCCTGCTGTGCGCGGGCGCGGAGCGGGAGCAGGCTGAAGCGAACGCCGCCTACGACGAACTCGCGCAGACGAAGCATCAGCTCGAAGGTCGGCTCGAGAGCGGTGCACGGGAACGGCGCATCGGTGAGCTCCATCTGACGGAAGCCGGACTTGCCGAGCGCCTTGAAGACGCAGTTGACCGCCATCTCGTGCTGGCGGTCGCGTCACGCCTCTTGACCGAAGCGCAGGACCGCTACCAGCGCGAACGCCAGCCGGAGGTCGTGCGGAGCGCAAGCCGGCACTTCACGACGATGACTGACGGCCGCTACACGGGTCTCGCCGTCCCGCTCGGCGACGGCCGCATCGAGGTCTTCGACGCACGTGCCAACACGCGGACTTCGGAGTTGCTGTCGCGCGGCACCGCCGAGCAGCTGTACCTCGCGGTGCGGCTCGGGCTCATCGGACAGCTGGGCGAGGTGGGCGCGGGGTTGCCCGTGCTGATGGACGACGTCCTCGTGAACTTCGATCCTGCGCGCCGCCGGGGCGCCGCAGAGGCGATCGCAGAGCTTGCCTCCGGGCGACAGGTCGTGTTCTTCACCTGCCACCCGGAGACCGCCGATATGATGGCCGAGGTCGCCGACGCACCCGTGCGCCTCGACCTGCCGCGCCTCGGCTGCTAGGCCCTAGGCGTTCGCGGGGAGCGGCGCCGGAACCGGCCCGTTGGCGGGCTGCTTGCCGAATACCCGGTCCCAATCCACGCGGCCGGTCTTCACCATGAAGAAGGCGAGCGTGAGTACCGATCCGACCGTAACGGCCAGACCCGTGAATCCCTGGAAGAAGAAGCTGTAGCTGAACAGCACGAGGAACACGAACTGGGCAAATGCGATCTCGACCAGGGCGCGGCCGCGTCCGAGCACCAGCGCGAGATAGCCGACGCACAGCGCGACCGAGGTGGCGCTCGCGATCGCGAAGGCGACGTTGATGTCGATGTGGTCGGCAAGGTAGGCGAGCAGCAGGTGGAACGCGAAGAACCCGGCCGCCAAGAACGCGTAGTGCATCGGGTGGAGCCTGAGCCCGCTCGTCGCCGTGAGCAGCACGAGCGCCGCGAAGTAGAAGAGGAGCGACACGGGCGCAAAGAGCGAGATCCGCGCTGCAAGCGGCCCCGGGTTCTCCGGCTTCGGCATGATGAGCCCGATCGGACGACCGGTCACGAGACTCTCGTACGTCCACACGAGCGACGCGCCGTCACCCTCGGCCCGGGCGTCTGTGGGCGACACCGCATCGGCGGGGTAGTCCACCTCGGCGAAGTCCGTGGTCATGGTGAGCGTGAAATCGTCCACGACCCGCGCTCCGTCCGGGGCGGGCAGGTAGCGCCACTCGTCGAGCCCCTGCGTGCGATAGCCGGTCTGCACCTCGGCGGTGTGCCCCGCAGGGAGCGCAAAGGTCGCCCGCGCGATGCCGTCGTCGTACACCACGGGCACCTCAGCTCCGTCCACGACCACTTTGAACCCGTCGTACACGCCGTCGTAGTTGGGGAAGGCGAAGTCCATAGAGGCCTGACCCGCCGCGGTGTCTGCGTTCGAGACGCGGTAGGTGGCGGCGAAGTCCACCGCGTACGTGGCGTACCACAGCAGTCCCTTGCGCCGCTGGTCGAGCGTGAAGTCGGCCGAAACGTCGGACCCGGCGATCGCGAGCGTCCGGTCGCCGCCCCCTTCGTCGCTTCGGAAGCTGAAGGCAGGCGCGTGCTGGGTCTGGGGTCCGCCCCAGAGTCCTTCGACCCGTTCGCCGAGCGACACGTCGGTGGTGTCGGTTCGGTACTGCACCGTGCCGGCGAGCACCATCCATCCGAGCGCAGCGACGACGAAGATGAATCCGATCGCGACGAGCCTGATGACCTTCATGGGTCCTCCTCCGAGGGCGGCGGAACTGCTGCTTCAATCATCGTTGGGGGAGGTGGCATTCGGGCGGCGGTGCGGTACCGGATGCCCGACGGTCGTGCATCGGCACGATGACGGGAGGATGCCGGGCGGGTGTTTTGGTCCGAGCGCGGAGCACCCGCGCAGGCCGTGCTACTCCCGGATCGAAGGCAGGCGCAGCGTGAAGATGGTGCCGCCGCCGTCCCGACGGGAGGCCGCGACGGTGCCGCCATGTGACCTCACGATGGCAGCGACGATCGCCAGGCCGAGCCCCGCGCCGCCTGTGGAGCGGTCCCGGCTCGCCTGCGCGCGGTAGAAGCGGTCGAAGACGTGCGGGAGGTCCTTGTCGGCGATACCGGGCCCCTCGTCGAGGACCTGCACCACCGATTCGTGTGCCTCGGCGGATATCCGGACCGTGACGGTGCGGCCCTCGGGCGTCATGCGCGACGCGTTGTCGATGAGGTTCCCGAGCACCTGCTGGAGACGGTCTTTGTCACCCAACACCGGCGGCGCGCTGCCTTCGATCTCGACCAACACCCCGCGCGCTTCGGTGAGAGGGGCGAGCCCCTCGACCGCGTGGCGGGCGGTCGTTGCGAGGTCGACCCGTGAGATCGGGATCTCGCCCGTGGCTCCCTCGATGCGCTGAAGTGTGAGCAGGTCGTTTGCCAGGCGCGCGAGCCGCTCGGACTCGCGTACGATCGTCGAGAGGAACTGGCGCGCATCGTCCTCGGGCACGTCGCCTTCGAGCAGGGTCTCCGCCGCACCGCGGATAGCCGTGAGCGGCGTGCGAAGCTCGTGGCTCACGTCCGAGACGAACCGCGTCTTGCGGTTCTCCTCTTCCTTGAGCTCGGTCACGACCGTCTGGACCTCGTCGGCCATGGCGTTGAACGCCTCGGCCAGCGCACGGATCTCGCTCGAGCCGCGAGGGCGCATCCTGACCGAGTGGTCGCCGTTCGCGAACGCCACCGCGATCCGTGCGAAGTCGCGAAGCGGGGCGGCCAGCCAGCGGGAGAGCAACTCGGTCAGCAGGAGCGCGAACAAAGCGAAGAGCAGCACGGCCACGCCCAGGCGCAGCCGGTAGTCTCGCAGCAGCGTGCGGATCGAGAAGGTGGTGGCCGACGTGTACGCTACGCCCACGATCCGATCTCCGACGATCACCGGGTGCGCCACGTAGAGCGCCACCCGGCCATCCTCGGTGATCCGGGTTGCGGCGCCGCGCTCGCCCCGAAGCGCGCTTGCCACCTCGGGCGTCTCGGCGTACTTCGCACCCGTCTCGCCAGGCTCGGCCGAGTCGACGAGCGCCTCGCCATCGGCATCGAGGATCCGGATGTGCGAGACGATCTGCGGTCCTACGCGGGCGAGCTGGTCGCTGAGGGCCCGGGCCTCGCCGGCCGTGAGTTCCTCGGCATCGTTCGCCTCGAGCTGCGCGGCCACCATCCCGGCCACCACGAGGCTCTCGGTGTCGAGCCGCTCCTCGAGTTTGCGCAGGCCGTAGCCCTCGAGCTCGGACAGGAAGTACGCCGAAAGGCCGAGCGCCGAGGCGATCGCCACCACGAGGAACGATGCGAGGAGGCGGGTGCGGATCGAGGTGCGCATCGGGGGCTAGACCGCGAGGCGGTAGCCGTACCCGCGTACCGTCTCAACGGCGCTCGGGTCGACGCCGGCGGCGGCGAGCTTATCGCGCAGCCGCTTGATATGCGTGTCCACCGTCTTCGTCTCGACGACGTACTGCCAGCCCCACGCCTCCTTGAGGAGGTGTTCGCGCGAGAGCACCTTGCCGGCATGGCGCATGAGGCAGGCGAGGAGCTCGAACTCCCGCGGGGTGAGGTCGATGTCGGTCCCGTCGGAGCGCGCGATGTGCGCTGCCTCGTCGAGCACGATGCCGGCTGCCTCCACGGGAGCGTCCTCGCGCGGGGTCTCCGCGGTGCGGGGGCCGCTGCGGCGGAGCAGCGCCTTCACGCGTGCGATGAGCTCGCGCACACCGAAGGGCTTCGCGAGGTAGTCGTCGCCGCCGAGTTCGAGGCCGACGACCTTGTCGAGCTCGGTGTCGCGCGCCGAGAGGAACAGCACGGGCGTGTCGCCTTCGGCCCTGAGCCGACGGCACACTTCGTAGCCGTCGAGCCCCGGCAGCATGATGTCGAGCACCACCAGGTCGAACGGTGTCTCGGCGGCCAGATCGAGCGCCACCTGGCCGTCGGGTGCGGTGGTGACGTCGTAGCCCTCCTTGCGGAGGTTGTAGGATACGAACTGGAGGATCGATTCCTCATCGTCGACGACGAGGATGCGAGCGGGCGCGGTGGTCATGGGCGTCCTCCGACAGTCGCGGTCATCTGCGATGATAGCACCGGGCCGCGTGGCCGCCGGGCCGTCTGTTGCCGGGTCGTCATGGTACGAGAAGGGTGGGGCGTCATGATACTCGCCGTCGATATCGGCAACACGCAGACCGTTCTCGGCCTTATCGCCGAAGGCTCGATCGACAGCCGCTGGCGCGTGTCCACCGATCCCACGATGACCGCCGACGAGATCCGCGCGAAGATCGGCGGGCTGCTCGCGCTCGACGGACACTCCCGTGGCGACGTCGACGGCGTTGTGATCGCCTCGGTGGTGCCCACGCTCACGGCAGCCTATGAGGAGCTGGCCGAGCGCATGACGGGCGCCCGCCCGCTCGTGGTGGGACCGGGTCTCAAGACCGGTCTCGCGGTGGCCTACGAGAACCCGCGCGAGGTGGGGGCGGACCGCATCGTGAATGCGGTGGCGGCGATCGCCGCGCACGGGGCGCCGGTCATCGTCGTCGACTTCGGGACCGCCACGACCCTCGATGTGGTCGACAGCAGCGGCGCGTACCTCGGCGGCGCCATCGCGCCCGGGATCGAGACGAGCGCCGAGGCGCTCTTCCGCCGCGCGGCGCGGCTCTCGGCGGTCGACCTCGAACCGCCGACGCGCGTGATCGGCCGCAACACCCGCGAGTCCGTGCAGGCCGGTCTGCTCTTCGGCGAAGCGGCGCGGGTGGACGGACTCGTGCGGCGCACGTTCGTCGAGCTCGGCTACGAGTGTCCGGTGGTCGCCACCGGCGGGCTTGCCGAGCGGATGGCGCCGCTGTGCGAGACGATCACGGCAGTCGACGTGGACCTCACGCTCAAGGGGCTTGCGCTCGTGTGGGAGCGCAACGCCTGAGTCCTGCCAGCCGCACCCTCCTGCCCCGGCATGTGCTTTGCTCAAATGCGCTTGTGCGCGCGCCTGTCATGCGTTGGCCGCTGGCGGCGCGAGTGATACTATCGGTGCGTTCAGGCAAGGGTGTTGCAGGCAAAGGTGCGTTCGCGGCCGTTTCAGGCCCCGCACGCTTGGTGTCGACGACTGCCGTCGTGCGTTCGCACGCGGTGTGAGCGAGGAGTGATCCGTTCAGTGAACAAGCGGGCAAAGCAGCGTCTCATTGGGGTGACGATCCTCATTCTCGTGGCGGTCGCCGCGATCATCTGGTTCAGCGGCTTCATGAATGCCACGGCGACGCCGGTCTCGATCGCCGACGTACTGTCGGACGAGACTCTGGTGGGCACGCAGGTCGAGGTCACCGGCCAGGTCGTGGCGGGCTCCTGGATCTCGGGCACCCAGCCGTTCGTCTTCGAGATCGAGGACGGCGAGGACGAGGAATCCGGTCGTGTCCGCGTGGTCTGGAACGATGTCGTGCCCGGCTCCTTCGGCGATGGCACGACCGCCACGGTCACCGGCACGATCGCCGCAGACGGCTCGGTCGAGGCCAAGTACCTCGTCACGAAATGTCCGTCGAAGTACGAGTCCGCGACCGGCGCCCTCACCGTGAACGACGTGCTCAACAGGGCCGATGAGTTCGCTGGCGCTGCTACGCTCAAGGTGACGGGATTCGTGGTCAACGGCTCGATCAAGGATGCCGGTGCGCCGGTCCGTTTCCAGATCGCCGATGACGCCACCGGCGGCACGGCGCTCGACGTCTCCTTCGGCGGCGGGCTGCCGGACGATCTCGCCGATGGCGTTAAGGTCGTCATCACCGGTTCGCTCGAGGAAGACGGTGTGTTCCAGTGTGCCGAGGTGGCCCTCGACGAGGCCGCTCAGTAGCTTCTCGCGATCCCGAGACCGAACGGAGCTGACGCATGGACCTGGGTACCCTCGGCAATGTGCTGCTCGCGCTTGCGAGCGTGTGCGCAGTCGCATCGATGGTGTCGTTTGCCGCGGCAGGCAAGGACGGGGTGAACGCTCGCAGGGTGGGTTACCTGCTCACCTTCGGCGCTACCGGATTCATCACTCTCGCGACCGTCCTGCTGGCCACCGCGTTCCTGAGCGAGAACTGGTCGCTGCAGTACGTGGTGTTCAACCACCCGACCATCACCGGCCCGTGGGCGTGGGTCTACCGCCTCTCGGGTGTATGGGCCGGGCGTGAGGGCTCGCTGCTCTTCTGGGAGTGGGTGCTCTCGATCTACGCCGCGTTCATCGCCGCCAAGTTCCTCAAGAGCGACAACCGCCTCGGCTCTACCGGCCTTGCGATCCTGAACTTCGTGCAGCTCTTCTTCCTGGCCGCGCTGTTCATCGACACGAACAACCCGTTCGTGCTCACGCCGGCCGGATACGTGGATCCGGTCACCGGGGCGCTGCTGGTGAGCGCCGCGATGAACCCGCTCCTGCAGACGTGGGCGATGTTGTTGCACCCGCCGACGCTGTTCATCGGGTACGCGGGTCTTGCGGTGCCGTTCGCGTTCGGCCTCGCCGCGCTCATCACTGGTGACACCTCCAAGCAGTGGGTCGTGCTCTCGGACCGGATCACCGTCTTCTCCTGGCTGCTGCTCGGCATCGGCATCGGCCTCGGCTCGGTGTGGGCGTATTACGAGCTGGCGTTCGGCGGGTACTGGGCGTGGGACCCGGTGGAGAACGCGTCACTGCTCCCGTGGCTCACGGGCGTGGGACTCATACACTCGATGACCGTCTACCGCCGTCGCGACGGGTACAAGGCCTGGGCGTTCATGATGGCTGCAGTCACCTTCGTATTCGTGCTGCTCGGTACGTTCATCACGCGCTCGGGCATCGTTCAGTCGGTGCATGCGTTCCAGGAGGACCCGCTCTCGTTCTGGCTGTTCCTCATCATGATGGTGGGTTCGCTGCTCGCCATGGCTGTCGGCGTGATTCTGCGCAAGGACCGTCTCACGAGCGACAGCGACGGATTTGAGCGCATCTTCTCTAAAGAGGGTTCGTACTACTTCAACAACGTGATCATGCTCATCTCGGCCATCCTGGTGGCCTATCTCACCTTGGCCCCGGCCTTCCCATCGTGGATGCCGCTCGGCGGGCAGTCGGTCAAGATTCCCGCGTACGACGCGCTCGCGCGTCCGATTGGCATCTTCTACATTCTCGTGATGACCGTCTGCCCGATCCTCTCGTGGGGCGGTGCCGGGTGGAAGAAGTTCTGGGAGAAGGCGAAGATGCCGGTCATCATCGGCTCGGTTCTCGCCGCCGCATTCCTGGCGATGTACGTGTTCTTCATGCTGCCGTTCTTCACGCCTAGCGCGGACGCGCCCACGTGGTGGCATCACTTCATCGCGATCGCGGGTGTCATCGTGGCCGGCTATGCCATCGGGCTCCCGATCTGGCTGTTCACCGACGGGGCTCGCAAGCGGGCTGCCGCGACCGAGACCTCGTTCGCCTCGGCGCTCGGGTGGATCGTCACCAAGGCCCGCACCCAGTCGGGCGGCTATCTGACGCACCTCGGCATGGGTGTGATCCTGCTCGGTCTCGTAGGTTCGACGATGTTCGTGACCACGCACAACGCCACGCTGGCGCCGCAGGCGGGTGCGAGCTACGAGGCGAACGGCTACACGTTCAGCTACGTCGGGCTTGAGGAGACGCAGGAGAACGTGCCCGAGGGCGGTACGAAGGGTGATACCGTCTACACGCTGCAGACCGACGTCACCAAAGACGGCAAGAAGATCGACACACTCAGCCCGCAGATGCGATTCCCGCAGCAGCTTGCGCAGAACAACCAGAGCACCCAGCACGTGTCCATCATGCACGAGCCGTTCAAGGACGTCTTCCTGTCGTTCTCGGGCACCGATGCCGCCAACAACGCTGTGCTCACCATCAAGTTCTTCCCGATGCAGACGTGGGTGTGGGTCGGCTTCCTGATCACCATCATCGGCAGCGCGATCGCGGCGTGGCCCAAGAAGCAGCGGGCGGCGTAGGTCCGCGATGGACGACGGGCCGAACACAGGCAACGCGCTGGAGGTCCGGGAGCTTACCCGGGCCTTCGGCGTGCGCAAGGCGCTCGACGGCGTCAGCTTCGATCTGCCCGAGCAAGCGTTCCTCTCGGTGTTCGGACCGAACGGCGCGGGGAAGACCACGCTCGTCAAGGTGCTCACCACGCTCCTCAACCCCACCAGCGGCTCCGCTAGGGTGCTCGGCCTCGACGTGGTAGCCGACGCGGTCGCGATGCGGAGCCGCATCGGCCTCATCAGCCACAACCCGCTGCTGTATCCGGACCTCACCGCCGAGGAGAACCTACTGTTCTTTTCGGAGATGTACGGCATCGACAAGCCGCACGTTCGCGTAGATGAACTCCTCGAGGCGGTCGAGCTCGATCACCGCAGACTCGATCTCACGCGCACCTTCTCGCGCGGCATGCTGCAGCGACTGTCGATCGCCCGCGCTCTCCTGCACCGGCCCGAGGTGATCTTCCTCGACGAGCCGTACTCGGGGCTCGACCCGCATGCGATGGACATCCTCGACGGACTCATCGCGCAGATCCGCGACAAGCACACGTTCGTGATGATCAGTCACGATCTCGACAAGGGGCTGGAGCTCTGTAGTCACGCGCTCATCCTCGCGAAGGGTCGTGTCGTGCTCTTCGAGCCTCGCGAGGCGCTCGACGATGCTGTCTTCCGCGATACCTACCGCTCGACCGTGGGCATGGGGGTGGCGTAGGTGGCGAACCTCTCCGGGCGTCAGTTCCGCGCCATGCTCAGGAAAGACCTTGTCATGGAGTTCCGCACCAAAGAGATGCTCACATCGATGGGCCTCTACTCGCTGCTCACGATGGTCGTGTACTTCGTTGCGCTGTCGCAGACCGGTGCTGGCTTTGACGTGCGCGACATCGCGGCAGGGTTGCTGTGGCTCGCGTTCATCTTCACCTCGATGCTGGGACTCAACCGATCCTTGGTACACGAGAAGGACCAGGGCTGTCTGGATGCGCTGTTGCTGTCGCCGGTGGACCGCCCGGTGATCTTCTTCGCGAAGGTTGTGGGCAATCTGGCATTCCTGCTGGTGGTCGAGGCGCTCACGATCCCGGTGTTCGCCTTCTTGTTCCTGCAGGGCGGGGGCTTCGAAGTCGGTACGCTTGTGCTGATCCCGCTCGTGTTAGTCGCGGGCTCGGTAGGCATTGCGGGGGTGGGCACGCTGCTCGCTACGATGTCGGTGAACACGTCGGGGAAGGACTTCATCCTCCCGGTGCTGTTCATCCCGCTGGCGTACCCGCTGCTGCTCGGTGCGGTCACCGCCACGGCTGCCGCCATCACCGGCACGCCCGAGGCGCTCGGCACGTTCTGGGCAGGGATGGCGTGGGTGTTCGGATACGATGTGATCATGCTGCTGGCCTCGTACGGTCTGTACGAGTTCATCGTCGGCGCGTAGGCGCCGGCGGCGGCTGGTTTAGGAGGCAGGAGGCAACTGTGAAGTCCGCGAGCACCAGGGCATTCATCGCACTCGCGCTGGGAGGCGTGCTCACACTGGGTGCGTTCCTCGGCACGTTCTTCTGGGCCGGCGTGCCCGACTTCGGCTACGTCCGCACGGCGAACAGGACCGACTCGGTCCGCTACCAGGGCCCCTTTGAGGAGGAGATCGACGAGGCCCGGTATCTGCAGAACTACGCGGACTATCAGGTCACGGTCGAAGCTGGCGGTGAGACGTTCGAGGGCCGGATCGTCGAGGTCACCGATGACGAGATCACCCTTGCGACTGACACGGGTGACGCCAGCGCGCCCAAAGACGTCATCAAGGTGGACGAGTTCACCTCGGCCACGGTCTACGGCTCGACGTACGGGCGTCCCGACTGGGGCCAGAAGATCTTCTACTTCCACGTGCCGGTCGCCGAGATCTCATTCATCGTCTTCGCCGTGGCCGCGTTCTACGGCTTGCGCTTCATCATGACGCGCAAGCGCGAGTACGACGTAAAGGCGCGCATCTCGATGGAGGTCACGGTGGCCTTCATCACGATGACGATGGCCACGGGTATCCTGTGGACGAAGGCGGCGTGGGGCGTGTGGTGGGACTGGGAGCCGAGGCTCACCACGTACTTCATCCTCACGCTGCTTGCAATCGCGTACTTCGTGCTGCGCAATGCCGTCGAGGACGAGGAGCGCCGGGCGTTGTACGGGGCCGCGTTCAGCATCCTGGCGTTCATAGACGCGCCGATCTCCTTCTTCATCACCCGGCTCATCCCGTCGAACCATCCGGTCATCGAGCGGGGTGGTCTCGAGCCGCCGATGCTCATCAGCTTCATCGTGGCCCAGATCGGCATGCTGCTGATCGGATACGCGATCTACCAGGTCAGGATGGGCGAGATGACGCTGCAGGACCGTATCGAACGCGCCAAGTCACAGTTGGAAAGGTAGCGCCCCATGGATCCCACACTTGAAGAGGTCTACTCGCTCGTGCTCACGCAGTGGCCGCTCGTTGCCGGTGCTTACGCGCTGCTGTGGGTCGGCTTGATGGCCTACATCGGCTTCGCGCTGAAGCGCATGAATGGCCTGAGCAAGCAGCTCGACGTGCTCGAGGCAGCGCTCGAGCGTCGCTCCGCCGAATAGCCGCGCGTCAGTGAGAGAGGACCGACGGTGACCGAGGTCGCATTCGTCGCATTCTGGCTTGCGATGGCCCTCTATGCGGGGGCCACGGTGCTCTACGCGTATCAGGTGGCCACGAAGCGCGCCGCTCTCTCGGCGTACGCGACACTCGCCACCGGTGCGGGCTTCGTGCTGCACACGGCGTCCATCGGCCTGCAGTCGACCGCAACCGACGGCACCGAGCTCACCGGCGCCAATGTCCTCGTGCTGATGGCGTGGGCGCTCGTGCTCGTCTACTTCATCCTCGAGCACCTCATGAAGGTGAAGACGTACGGCGCGCTGCTCGTGCCGGCGGCGCTCGTGGTGCTCCTCGTCGGGCAGATCATGGGTGCAAGCCGCGGCGTGCTGGCCGACCTGTCGGCCGACCAGGCGGCGCTCCTTGATAGCTGGCGGGTCGGCATCCATGTCGCGCTCATCAGCTTCGCCAACGCGGGCTTTGCAGTGAGCGCAGTCGGTTCGCTGCTCTACCTCATGCTCGAGCGGCAGCTCAAGCACCACAAGAGCAGCAAGCTGTTCAATCGGCTTCCGTCGCTGGCGCAGACCGACTCGGTTGCACGGCACTCGGTGTTCTGGGCGTTTCCCGTGTATACCGCGGGCATGCTGCTCGGTGCGCTTCGGGCGATCGAGACCGACGTTTCACTGTGGTGGGCCGATGCCCGGGTCGTGCTCGCGGGCCTGGTCTGGCTGGCCTTCGCGCTTTACGAGTTCATGCGCTGGCGCAAGGGCTGGGCCGGCCGCTCGGCTGCCTATCTCTCGCTCGTCGGATTTGCCCTGGTGATCGTGCTCGCGATCGTTGCGCGCACCATCCCGGCCGGCTTCCACGTATTCGGGCTCTAGGAGCGCCGTGACGGACTGGACCGACATACACGTGCTCGTCACCGGAGGCTCGAGCGGCCTCGGGTTGGCCACGGCCGAGCTGGCCGCCGGTCGCGGTGCGCATGTGACCCTCATCGCCCGCGATGAGGCGCGTCTCGCGACAGCGCGCGAGCGCGTTGAGGCCGCTCGCACGCACGCGTCGCAGCGCGTGGTCGTACAGGCAGCCGACGTGGGCGAGCGTGAGGCGCTCATGGCCGCGATCGCGAGCGCCGAGGCCGAACTCGGCCCCGTCGAGATGCTCTTCGCGTGCGCGGGCTACTGCACCCCCGGCCGCTTCGTCGAGTTGCCGCTATCGGCCTTCGAGGAGCATGTCCGCGTGAACTTGCTGGGCGTCATCCACGCCACGCGGGCGGTCGTGCCCGGGATGGTGGAGCGCGGCCACGGACACGTGGCGCTCGTGTCGTCGATGGGCGGGCTCGTGGGCGTGTACGGCTATTCGGCCTACAGCGCGGCGAAGTTCGGGGTGACCGGCTTCGCCGAGGTTCTTCGCTGCGAGCTCAAGCCGCACGGTATCGGCGTCACGCTGCTTGTTCCGCCAAACATCGATACCCCCGGCTACGCCCGCGAGATCGCGGTGGAGCCTGCAGAGACGAAGGCGATCAACGGGATAGCGCGCACGCGCAGCCCCGAGAAGATCGCCCGGCTGTTCGTGCGGGGCGTGGAGCGCGGTCACTTCCTCGTGCTGCCGGGTCTCAGTAACAAGCTGCTCTACCGGCTCGAGGGTCTGTGGCCCGAGCTGTTCTTCGCGCTCTTCGACAGCACCGTCGCCGGAGCGCGCAAGGAGGCGACCGCTCATGCCGAATGAGCTGCCGCTCCTCGATTTTCGGTCCTCGGTTCGCGCAGAGGATGCTACGATTAACTCGTTCAGGCACGAACGGGTCGCGCACACTCGGCGCGGCCACAACACCGCCCCCGCCGGGCCTGCTTGCCTGAACAACAACGCACTGCACCGGCGGGGGCGACCCAGCCCACTCACGTCCGCACTGCGGATGTCTGCGCCCGCAAGACGCCCCTGCATGGAAGCGAGCCGATCCTGATGCACCTCGTCCTTGTCGGACTGAGCCATAAGACCGCGCCGGTCGCTATCCGCGAGAAGCTGACGTTCTCCGCAGCCGTTCAGGAGGACGCGCTCAACCGTCTGGCGCGCCTCGACGGCATCCGCGAGGCCGTCATCGTCTCTACCTGCAACCGCACCGAGGTGTACGCGGTCGCCTCATCGGAAGATGGGGGCGTCGAGTCGGTCATCGCGTTTCTCGCGGACTACCACGATCTCGACCGGCACGAGCTGTCGCGCTACCTGTACGTGATCACGGGCGACGCGGTCGTGCGTCACCTGTTCAGGGTGGTCGCCTCGCTCGACTCGATGGTGGTGGGAGAGGCCCAGATCCTCGGCCAGGTGAAGGAAGCGTACGAGCACGGCTTCAATGCCGATGCCACCAGCCGTGTCTTCAACAAGCTCTTCCGCCAGAGTTTCGAGGTGGGCAAGCGGGTGCGTACGGAGACCGCGATCGGCGAAGCGGCCGTTTCGATCAGCTACGCGGCTGTGGAGCTGGCGAAGAAGGTCTTCGACACGCTCGACGGGCGCACGATCTTGATCCTCGGCGCCGGCAAGATGAGCGAACTCACCGCCAAGCATCTCGTGAGCAACGGCGTCGCGCGTGTGCTCGTGGTGAACCGCACGTTCGAACGGGCGCAGGAGATGGCAGCGCGCTTCTCGGGCACCGCGGTGCCGTACGAGAGCCTCTACGAGGCGGTCCGTGAGTCGGACATCGTGATCTCCTCCACCGCGGCAACCGAGTACGTCGTCACCAAGCGCGACCTCGCGCCGGTGTCGCGCACGCGCACCCGGCCCCTCTTCCTCATCGACATCGCCGTACCCCGGGACATCGATCCGGCCGTGAACGACCTCGGCGGCGTGTTCCTGTACGACATCGACGATCTCAATGGTGTGGTCTCCTCAAACCTCGAGGAGCGCATGAGCGAAGCCCATCGGGCCGAGGGGATCATCGACGAGGAGATCACGGCCTTCTACGCCTGGGTCGAGTCCATGGAGGTGGTCCCCACGGTCGCGGCGATCCGCGCTAAGGCCGAGGTCATCCGCGAGATGGAACTCGAGAAGGCGCTGAAGCGCCTCGATCTCGGCGAGAAGGACCGCAAGACCGTGGAGGCGCTGACCTGCGCCATCGTGAACAAGATGCTGCACGGTCCCACGGCGCGTCTCAAGAAGGCGGCGGCGGGCAAGGACGGCTACGAGTACATGGAGATGGCCCGGGCGCTCTACGGTCTGGAGGACTCCGAGGAGAAGTCCGGCCCCGGTGCGTTCCGCAACCTCCTGAACCTGCGGGCGCGTGAGATCGTGGACAAGCAGAAGGAGACAGGGGACAACATTGGCGACTGTGGAGCGTAACGAACTGGTGATCGGCACGCGGGGCAGCAAGCTCGCTCTGTGGCAGTCCGAGTACATCAAAGCCAAGGTCGAAGCGCTCACCGGCCTGCCGGTGAGCCTGAAGATCATCAAGACCACCGGGGACAAGATCCTGGACGTGCCGCTCGCCAAAGTGGGCGGCAAGGGGCTGTTCACCAAGGAGCTCGAGGTGGAGCTCCTCGCCGGCACCGTCGACCTCTGCGTGCACTCCATGAAAGACGTTCCCACCGAGCTTCCCGAGGGTCTCGTGATCGCTGCGATGCCCGAGCGCGTGGATCCCCGCGATGTGATCGTCAGCGGCGCCGGATTCGACCTCGTCACCCTGCCGCAGGGTGCCCGCATGGGCACGTCGTCGCTTCGCCGCGTGGCTCAGGTGCGGGCGCTTCGGCCCGATCTTGAGATCGTGGACGTGCGCGGGAACCTCGACACGCGCATGCGCAAGGCCGAGGACGGTGAGGTGGACGCGGTCATCCTGGCTGCGGCCGGGATCACACGCATGGGCTGGGCCGAGCGCATCACAAGCTACATCCCGACCACGCAGATGGTCCCGGCGGTGGGGCAGGGCGCGATCGGCATCGAGATTCGCGAGGACGACGAATACATGCTGCATGTGATGCAGCAGATCGGGCATCCCGAGACGATGGAGTGCGTGACCGCTGAACGCGTGGTCATGTGTCGGCTCGAGGGAGGGTGCCAGGTCCCGATCGGCGCGTACGCGCGCTACGAGGACGACACGCTCACGATGGATGCGGTCGTCGGCTCGGTGGACGGCACGCACATCGTTCGCGAGCAGCTGTGCGGAGACGCCGGCGAGCCCGAGGCGCTCGGCGAGGCGATGGTCGAGCGACTGCTCGCACTCGGCGCCGGCGAGATACTCGAATCCATCCGGGGCGCCGCAGGCGCCGATGAGCTGCTCGGTACCTGAGCGGAGGTCGCGGTGATCGCTGACGCCACCGATGCGCGTCCGGTCGACGGACCGCTTGCGGGTACCTGCGTGCTCGTGACCCGCGCGCCTCATCAGGCGGCAGCGCTGGCGGAACCGCTTGCCGCGCTCGGTGCCGAGGTGCTGATCGCGCCCGCGATCGACACGATAGACCCCGAGGACTGGGGGCCGGTCGATGCCGCGATCGCGGGACTCGACTCCTACGACTGGGTGATCCTCACCTCGGCCAACGCGGTCGATCGCTTCCTCGGACGCATGGCGGAGCGCGGCATCGCACGCTCGGCGCTGACCGGCATCCGCATCGCGGTCGTCGGCTCGGCCACCGCCGAACGGCTTCAGGAGCACGGCGTGACGCCCGACCTCATGCCCGCTGACTTTCGCGGCGAGGGCCTCATCGAGGCCTTTCGCGCTGTGGGCGCCGGTGCCGGTGTGCGGTTCTTGCTGCCGCGCGCCGCCTCGGCACGAGAGATCCTTCCCGAGACGCTGCGAGCGGACGGCGCCGAGGTCGACGTGGTGGCGGTGTACCGGACCGTGCCGGCGCAGCCCGAACCGGCGGTGATCGAGCGGCTGCGCTCCGCCGAGGTGGACGTTGTCACCTTCACGAGTCCTTCGACCGTGCGCCACTTCGTCGCCTGGCTCGAATCAGCAGGACTCGACGCGAGCGCGGTACTGGGTCGCGCCGCGGCGGCAAGCATCGGGCCGGTCACGACGGAGGCCCTTCGGGAGCGCGGCTACGATGTGCCGATCGAGGCCGCCGGGTCGACGATGCGCTCGCTCGTGGACGCGATCTCGGCGGTTGTCACAAAGCGGTCCGGCATCCGATGACCGGCACTCTCGGCACGGCTGTCGCCTCGGTTGACAGCGGGCAGGTGAGTCGGCAGACTGTTCTATGCTCTGCGACCCTGGCAGGCACGGCCGTTCAGGGTCTCACACGTGGGGATGTAGCTCAGCTGGGAGAGCGCCGCGTTCGCAACGCGGAGGTCGGCGGTTCGAGCCCGCTCATCTCCACCACATGTACACAACGTCAGGGGCGGCCGAACCAAACGGGCCGCCTTTGGCTGTCCTACAATGAAGCGGTTGGAATCACAAACGAGAGGACCATCTCATGGGCACAGTGGCCACGACCAACGCCTTCCTCACCTGGTTCGCCGAGTGGGGCCAGGTCGCATACGTGGGGATCCAGATGGCCTTCTGGACTGCCATCGCCGTGGCGGCGCTGATCATCGCGCTGCAGTACAAGAAGTACGTGACCTACAAGGTGGGCGGCAAGAACGCTCCCTCGGCGGATGCCGCTGTCTATGCCGACGCCAGTCCCGAGGTCGAGGCGTTCGTCGAGTAGCGTCTGACGGGCACGCCGTTCGCTGATGTCCGTTGAGCCATGTCGGGTGCCGACACCGACCATGCCTTCCGAGGAGGTCTCTCATGGAGTTTCCGGAGTACCGTCCGCGCCGCCTTCGCCGCACCCCGGCGATGCGCGCGCTCATCCGCGAGACCACGCTCTCCCCATCGCAGCTCATCTACCCGCTCTTCGTGAAGTTCGGCACGGGCAAGCGCGACGAGATCGCCTCGATGCCGGGCGTGTTCCAGCTGACGCTCGACCAGCTTCCCGCCGAGATCGACGAACTGAAGGCGCTCGGCATACCGGCGGTGATCCTCTTCGGTCTGCCGGACGCGAAGGACGAGGCCGGCAGTGGCGCGTTTGCCGAGGACGGCATCGTGCAGCAGGCGATCCGTGCCATCAAGGCGCACGATCCCGAGTACATGGTCATCACCGACGTCTGCATGTGCGAGTACACGAGCCATGGGCACTGCGGCGCGCTCGACGAGCACGGCTGCGTGCTGAATGACGTCACCCTGGAGATGCTCGCCATGACGGCGGTCAGCCATGTCGAGGCCGGTGCGGACATGGTCGCTCCTTCGGATATGATGGACGGCCGCGTGGCTGCGATCCGCGCCGCGCTCGACGCCGAGGGCTTCTCCGAGGTGCCGATCATGGCCTACTCGGCCAAGTACGCGAGCGCGTACTATGGCCCGTTCCGCGACGCAGCCGACAGCGCGCCCGCCTTCGGCGATCGCCGTGCCTACCAGATGGACGCGGCCAACGGCGACGAGGCGCTCCGTGAGACCGCACTCGACATCGCCGAGGGCGCTGACATCGTGATGGTCAAGCCGGCGCTCGCGTACATGGACGTCATCCGTCGCGTGAAAGACGAGTTCGGCTATCCCACCTGTGCATACAACGTCAGCGGCGAGTATGCGATGGTCAAGGCCGCCGCCGCCAACGACTGGATCGACGAGAAGCGGGTCGTGCTCGAGACGCTCACCGGCTTCAGGCGGGCCGGCGCCGACATGATCATCACGTACCACGCGAAGGACGCCGCGCGCTGGCTCACGGAAGGCTAGAGACCGATGAGCGTCACTGCCAGGAGAAGGCTTCCGATCTACACGACCAACGATGCCCCCGCGGGCTTCCGCATCGAGCGCACGCTCGGGTTGTGCTGGGGGATCACCGTGCGCAGTCGCGACGTGATCGGGACGACGATCGCGGGCCTGCGCACCATCATCGGCGGCGAGATAAACGAGCTCTCCGAGCTGGCCGAGCACGCCCGCGAGCAGGCGCTCGAGCGGCTGGAGGCGAACGCGCAGCAGATGGGCGGCAACTGCATCATCGGCATGCGCTTCGACTCCACTGAGATCATGCAGTCCACCAACGAGATCATCGCGTACGGGACGGCCGTCGTCGTCGTGCCGGTGTCCGAGTGATCAGATAACGAGGAAGACGAACCATGGCCGACAACGTAGGAAATGCGGACGCGCGACCCGACCTCGATCTGGAGCAGACGCTCGCCGATGCGGAGGCTGGCTGCGGCGAGACCGCGGTGGCCATTCCGCTGGGAAGGCCCGCCTCACCGGCGGGCCACCCTGGTGGTCACCCGGGCGCGACTCAGCGGCATGGCGGCGCACGCAGCGTGGGCTTCCAGCCCGGCGGCGGCCCCGAAGCGATCGCCTATCAGGAGCGTACCGGCGTCAAGGCGCCGCGCATCATCGCGTGGGAGATCACGCGCTCGTGCAACCTGTCGTGCGCGCACTGCCGTGCGGCGGCCGAGTTCGGCCACTACGAAGGCGAGCTGTCGCTCGAGAAGATCAAGAGCGTCATCGACGACATCGTCACCATCTCCAACCCGATCGTGATCCTCACCGGCGGCGAGCCGCTCATGCGCCCGGACATCTGGGAGATCGTCGATTACCTGCACGAGAAGGGCGCCATGCCGGTCATCGGCACGAACGCCACCCTCATCACCGAGGACATCGCTTCGAAGATGGCCGAGCACAAGATCCCGCGCATCAGCGTGTCGATCGACTTTCCCACCGCCGAGGAGCACGATGCCTTCCGCGGCCAGCCCGGCGCCTTCGACTCCTCGATCGCGGGCATCAAGATGGCCAAGGCCCACGGCGTGGGCGTGCAGATCAACATGACGGTCACCACGCTCAACCACACCAAGGTCGAAGCCGTGCATGACCTCGCCGAGGCTCTCGGCATCGACGCGTTTCACATCTTCATGCTGGTGCCGACCGGTCGCGGCAGCGATCTGCTCGACAAGGAGCTTCCGCCCGAGGAGTACGAGAAGGTGCTCACCTGGGCGTACCACCGCCAAAAGACGAGCCCGCTTCACTTCAAGCCCACCGACTCGCCGCACTACTACCGCATCATCCGGCAGCTCGCCAAGGCCGAGGGTAAGAAGGTCACGCGCGAGGAGTACGGCCTGGACGCGATGACGCGCGGCTGCCTCGGCGGCATCACCTTCTGCTTCATCAGCCACGTGGGTGACATCCAGCCGTGCGGCTACTTCAACATGCAACTCGGCAACGTGAAGGACGAGCCATTCTCGAAGATCTGGACGGAGTCGAAGGTCTTCAACGAACTCCGTGACTACTCGCTCCTCAAGGGCAAGTGCGGCGCGTGCGAGTACAAGGCGGTCTGCGGCGGATGTCGTGCGCGTGCGCTCGAGATCACCGGCGACTATCTTGAGTCTGAGCCGTACTGCGTGTACGTGCCGGCCGGTTGGACGGGCGACGCCGAGCAGTCCTGATCGCGCTCGGGCCCTATCAGGCCCCGGAGGATACGATGTCCCACCCCCTGGACCACACTGCAGAGCAGGTGCTGACCGTGCTTGCGGGCGGCCTGCCTGTCACGGCACGTCCGTATGCTGAGCTCGGCACCCGTGCGGGCCTGCCCGAGGCGGACGTCCTCTCGGTGCTGAGGGCGCTTAGGGACGGTCACCGCGTCCGTCGCATCGGCGCGGAGTTCTCGCCGGCAGGGCTGGGCTACCACGCGGCCCTCGGCGGGCTGGCCATCCCCGAAGACCGCACCGAAGACGTGGCATCTATGCTGGGCGCGCTGCCCAACATCACCCACGTCTTCGAACTCGATGACCGGTACCGGCTGTGGTACGTCCTGGCCTCGCCGTCGCGCACGCGGCTCGAGATCGCCGAGGCCGAGCTCGCGCGCAGCGCGGGGGCGGCGGACCGCTATCGCGTGCTTCCGGACGAACTCTACAAGGTCACTGCGGCATTCGACACCGACGGCGCCCCCGAGATACCGGACCGCATAGACGCCGAGGCGGGTCCCGCGCTCGACCGGGACGAGAAGGCGCTCGTGCGACTCCTCCAGGGCGACCTGGCACTCGCCGAGCGGCCGTTCGCGGAACTCGTGCACACCCTCGGCGAGTGCGGCTTCGACATCGACGAACGGTGGGCGCTCGATCGCACGCAGGACCTGGCCGCGTCGGGCGCGCTGCGCCGCATCGGCGCTACGCTCCGCACGCGCGAGGAGCCGTGGCGCTCGGCGCTCACGGTCTGGCGCTCTCCGCGCGATCCGGCGGCCGCTGGCGCTCTCATCGCGTCCTTCCCCGAGGTGCTGCACGCGTTCGAGCGACGTGTGCCCGGCGGCATGGCGGTTCTGGCCGTGATCGAGGGCCAGACGCGTGCTGAGATCGACCGTGCGATCGAGCGTATACGCATCGCGGGCGAGCTGGACGCGCCGCGCATCGCCTACCCGCTGCGCGAGTACGCGCGCTCACCGATGCGGTACTTCACCGAAGGGGACTGACTCGCTTCGCTGACTGATATACTCGCGTTTCGGCCGTCACAGACCTTGTAGGGGGCGCCTCTCCATGAACCATGCACACTCCTCGGACCTGTTCG
This sequence comes from Coriobacteriia bacterium, assembly GCA_030652115.1. Lineage (NCBI taxonomy): Bacteria > Bacillati > Actinomycetota > Coriobacteriia > Coriobacteriia bacterium. The sequence continues at coordinate 27,435 of JAUSBK010000008.1, forward strand.
AGCGCGCCCAGCGCGTCATCCCGGGCGGCGTGAACTCGCCGGTCCGTGCGTTCCGCAGCGTGGGCACTGACCCGCTCTTCTACGAGCGCGCGAAGGGTTCGCGCGTGTGGGACGCCGACGGCAACGAGTACATCGACTTCGTCGCCTCCTGGGGTCCGATGATCCTCGGCCACGGCCCGGACGTGGTGCTCGACGCGGTGCGGGCCCAACTCGATCGCGGCACGAGCTACGGTGCGCCGACCGAACTCGAGGTGCGCATGGCCGAGGCGGTGTGTGCCGCGGTTCCCTCCGTCGAGATGGTGCGCATGGTCTCGAGCGGCACTGAGGCCACGATGAGCGCGATCCGCCTCGCGCGCGGCTACACCGGCCGCGAGAAGTTCATCAAGTTCGACGGCAACTATCACGGTCACTCCGACGCACTGCTGGTGGCTGCTGGCAGCGGTCTGCTGACCCTGGGCATCCCCGGCACTCCCGGTGTCACCAAAGGCGCCGCCCAGGACACTATCGTGCTTCCGTACAACGACCTCGACGCGGTTGCCGCGGCGCTCGCCGCAGAAGGCGACGAGATCGCGGCGATCATCGTCGAGCCGGTCTCCGGCAACATGGGAGTCGTTCCGCCCGCCGAGGGTTTCTTGCAGGGTCTGCGCGACCTGTGCGATACACACGGTGTCGTGCTCATCTTCGACGAGGTCATCACGGGCTTCCGTGTGGCGCTCGGCGGCGCGCAGGAGCGCTACGGCGTCATGCCCGACCTCACCACGCTCGGCAAGATCATCGGTGGCGGCTTCCCGGTGGGCGCCTTCGGCGGCAAGCGGGAGATCATGGACCAGCTCGCGCCCGTGGGTCCCGTCTACCAGGCCGGCACGCTCTCGGGCAATCCGGTGGCGATGGCGGCGGGTCTCGCGCTCATCGCCGAGCTCTCGAAGCCGGGGATCTACGACGAACTGGAGCGCAAAGGCGCGCGCCTTGAGGCGGGGCTACGGGCGGCCGCCTATGCTGCCGGGATCGACGCCTACTTCACGCGCGTGGGCGCCATGGCGTGCATCTTCTTCACCGCCGAGGTGGTGCGCGACTGGACGACCGCTTCGACGAGCGACACCGATCGCTACGCCCGCTACTTCCGAGGCATGCTCGACCGGGGTATCGTGCTCGCACCGAGCCAGTTCGAGGCCACGTTCGTCGGCATGGCGCACAGTGATGCGGACATCGATGCGATGACCGACGCGGCAGGAGAAGTGCTCGCCACGCTATGACGGCCACGGGTTCCGGACCTAGTCATCGTCCTGTGAATCGTCGCGCGAAGGCCAACGGGGGGCCAGTTCGCGCGTGAACCTTGCCAGTTCCTCTCGCTGGTGGCGCAGTTTCTCGCGCGCCGCGTCCACGAGGTTCTGTGATTGCGCGGAGTAGCGTTCCGTGCACATGACGGTCTCGGACTCTATGCGGTGCCGATCGCTCTCAGCGACCTCGGTCGTCGTCTCGTGGAACGCAGACCCCGGGCGGGTCTCGTCCGCCTCCGTCTCGATGATCTGACGCCCGTCAGGGTAGAGCCAGACGCGGACCAGGTTCGTGCTCGTTGCGCCGAGGCGCTGCAGCTCCTCGTGATAGACAATGCCCTCCGGCGACAGCTGGGTGAAGCTTCCCGGGCCGTGATCGATCCGGCCACCGGGTGCTCGGCCGAGCCGCTCCCGCCAGTCGCGGTGTTCCTTCATCCGCTGCGCGTCGGGGATAGAGGCGAGCGCTGCGTCAAGGTCAAAGTCGGGCTGCGAGTCCGCCCGTGCCGCCTTCTGCGCCTCCCCGTCGGATGCCTGTGAGTCGGGGCAGACGAGTCCAGGACCCAGGTGGCCGTCCTTGCGAGCGCCGCAGATGGTACACGGGGCCCCGTTGGCGTCACAGCTCTCGCACACTTCCCCGGCTCTGTCGAATCGAACTCCGCAGTACGCGCACTTGAATCCGTGCTCGTCGCAGCACACTTGGTATTCTGCAGGCGTGTAGGTACTCACGGTGCTCCCTCCGCAGGCTGCCTGTAACGACGTGTGTACCCGCTTCCGGGCTGCCCCGCGCGACCGCTCTGGCCTGGCGCGCGGTTACCTCGGCGGGTGGGTTGGAGTACCCTGTGATGTTGCGTACGGATTCCGGTGCGCACGAGCACTTATGCCACCTTAGAGAGGGCACACGCATGAAGGCCATCATCCCCGCCGCGGGACTCGGCACCCGGTTCCTTCCGGCCACCAAGGAGCAGCCGAAAGAGATGCTGCCCGTGGTGAGCAAGCCGGTCATCCAGTACGTGGTGGAAGAGGCGGTGGCTGCCGGCGTGAACGACGTTCTCGTCGTGACCGGCAGGGGTAAGCGTGCCATCGAGGACCACTTCGACCGCTCCGCGGAACTCGAGGACCTGCTCGAGAGGAGCGGCAACACCGAGAAGCTGCGACAGATCCGCGCCATCCCGGAACTCGCGAACGTCTTCTACGTCCGGCAGGGTCGGCCTCGCGGACTCGGTCACGCCGTGCTGTGCGGTGCGCCGCACACCGGCGATGAGCCGTTCTACGTGATGCTCGGCGACGTCCTCGTGCCGAAGAACGACTGCCTGCCCAGGCTCAAGGCGGTCTACGACCGGTATGGCGCGTCGGTCCTTGCGGTCGAACCTGTCGAGCAGCAGTACGTGAGCCGGTATGGCGTCATCGCCGGCACGGAAGTCGAGCCCGGCGTATGGAAGATCACCGACCTCGTCGAGAAGCCCCCGGCCAACGAGGCTCCCTCTAATCTGGCCATCTTCGGGCGCTACCTGCTCACCCCCGAGGTCATGCGCATTCTTCCGCGTGTGGATGCGGGCCGTGGCGGCGAGATCCAGCTCACTGATGCGCTACGGAAGCTCCTGGAGACCCAGGAGATCTACGCCATCACGATGGACTGCGTCGGCTACGACACCGGCAACGTTCTGTCGTGGCTTGAGGCCAACATCGCAATTGCGCTCGATACCGAGGAGTACGGCATCCAGCTGAGGGAACGCCTCGGCCGTCTGCTGCGCTAGGTCCCTGGCAACGACCGTTCGTCGCCTTCGACTGCCGGATATCACTTTGAATCTGCCGTTCGGCAAGTGATTTGCAACCGCTTGCGCTCAAGTGCGTCTCTCCGCGTGCCGACACCGTAGAGAGAGTTCTGTTCCGCACGGCCGACGGCAGCATCACCAGGGGTGTGTTGATGAATCAACAGCGTTTGTTCGCGCGCGCTCATGTGTCGCTCGTCGCCGCCTCGGTGGCGTGCGCGCTTCTCGCGAGCCTGGGCTCCTTCTACGCTCCGGCGAGCGTGCTTCCCAAGGCCGTTGCCGCCACGTTCACCGTGGACACCTCGGCGCGTACCGAAGACCAGGTGCGCGCGGCATGGGCGCAGCTGAAGCCCGTCTACACCGGCTCGGCGTACTCGGTCGTACCGAGCGTCGTGGCGCCCTACGCACCGGGCGACGCAGCGGCAGGGTACCGCACCGACGGCGTGAACATGATCAACTTTGGCCGCTACCTTGCCGGTTTGCCGCGCGACGTGACGCTGTCCTCCACCAGGAACTCGAACGGGCAGTACGGTTCGGTGCTGCTCTCGGCATCCACGTTCTCGCACACCCCGCCGAAGCCGGCCGCCATGGACGACTCGTTCTACGCGATCGGCTACGCCGCGACGAGCTCGAGCAACATCGGCGGCGGCTACACCACGAGCTGGTCGTTCCAGAAGGGCTGTCTCGACGATGACGACGCGGGCAACATCACCCGGGTCGGTCACCGGCGCTGGCTGCTCAACCCGCGGATGCTCTACACCGGCATCGGGTATGCCGAGGGCTACCACACCACCTATGCGTTCGACTCGTCGCGCTCGTCCACCGAGGTGAGCTACGACTTCGTCGCCTGGCCGTCGGCGGGCGTGTTCCCGGTGGATTTCGCGAGCCGCTACACGCCCTGGTCCGTCACGCTCAACCCGGCGAAGTACGACTGGGACGCAACGCGCACCGGGCACACGGTGACGATGCGTCGCGTGCGGGATGGGGCCACGTGGACACTCGATGCCGCCGACACCGACACGACCGCGGAGTACTTCAACGCCGACTTCGGCGGCTACGGCGTGGCGAATGTGTTCATCTTCCGGCCGGATCCGGCGACCATCGCCTACGCGCCCGGTGACCAGTTCGACATCACGCTCAGCGGCGGCATCTACGCCGAGGGAACGAAGACGCCGGTCTCCGTGAGCTATCGCACCAGCTTCGGCGCACTCACGGGCGCGTCCACGACGTTCGCGTCACCGCTTGACCCCACGACCCCCGAGGATCCGACGATCCCCGAGGATCCGACGACACCCCCCGCCCCGACGACCACGTTCGTGCCGGTCTACCGGTTCTTCAACAAGGCCATTAGCAGCCACTTCTACACCGCCTCGGTCACCGAGCGCGATGCCGTGATCGCCCGATACGCAGCGACCTACGCCTACGAGGGCGTTGCGTACTCCATCAACACTGCGAACCCAGCCAACTACGCGCCGCTCTACCGCTTCTTCAACAAGTCCAACGGCAGCCACTTCTATACGCCCTCGGTGGCCGAGCGGGACGCGGTCATCGCGCAGTGGTCGGCTACGTACGCCTACGAGGGACCCGCGTACAACGTCTCGCTCACATCCGGGGGCTGCGCGCCGATGTACCGCTTCTACAACAAGACCAACGGCAGCCACTTCTACACCGTCTCCGCCGAGGAGCGGGATGCGGTGATCGCGGGCCTTGCGCACATCTACAGCTACGAGGGCATCACGTACTTCGTGGGGAACTGAGGCGCCGAATCGTTGACAGACTGAGGGCCGCATCCAGACAGGGTGCGGCCCTACTGATGGTATCCTGTGATGGTTCTGCCGGGCTCGAGGCTCGGAGTCCACGCGTGGACGCTGCCAGTGGCCGTCCACGCATGATGCAGCTGCCGGACACCGCCAACTGGAGGGCACTGATGAAGGTAGTCATTCTTGCAGGCGGTCTCGGTACGCGCCTGTCCGAGGAGACGAGCGTTCGGCCGAAGCCGATGGCCGAGATCGGCGACAAGCCGATCCTCTGGCACATCATGAAGATGTACAGCCACTACGGCTTCAACGAATTCGTCATCTGTCTGGGCTACAAGGGCTACATGATCAAGGAGTACTTCTCCAACTACTTCTTGCACAACTGCGACGTGACCTTCGACATGCGCACCAACGAACTCGCGGTGCATCAGAACGTCAACGAGCCCTGGAAGGTGACACTCGTCGACACGGGCGCGGAGACGATGACGGGCGGCCGCGTGAAGCGTGTGGCCGAGTACCTCAACGGCGAGCGCTTCATGCTCACCTACGGTGACGGCGTCGCGGATGTCGACATCCCTGCGCTGCTCGCGTTCCATGAGGCGCATGGCAAGCAGGCGACGCTTACCGCCGTCCAGCCGCTCGGCCGCTTCGGCGCGCTCGATGTGGAGGGTGACGCGGTGCGCTCGTTCCGCGAGAAGCCCCTCGGCGATGGCGACTGGATCAACGGCGGCTTCATGGTCCTCGAGCCGGGCGTGCTCGACCGGATCGAATCGGACGAGACGATCTTCGAAGGGTATCCACTGCAGTCGCTCGCTGCCGAAGGCGAGCTGCGCGCCTACCAGCACGCGGGCTTCTGGCAGCCGATGGACACACTGCGCGACAAGCGACACCTGGAGGACCTCTGGGACTCGGGTTCAGCGCCGTGGAAGGTGTGGTGAGGGTGGCCGAGCTCTTCGGCAACGCATACGCCGGACGGCGCGTGCTCATCACTGGACACACCGGCTTCAAGGGCTCGTGGCTGGTCGAGTGGCTGCTGATGCTCGGCGCCGAGGTGAGCGGTTACGCACTCGAGCCGCCGACGGACCCGAGCCTGTTCGACGAGCTGGGTCTCGCCGAACGGCTCACGCGGCACGTCATCGGCGACGTGCGCGATCTCGCGCACCTTCGCGAGGTGATACGGGCGGCCGCACCCGAGATCGTGTTCCACCTCGCAGCACAGCCGCTCGTGCGGCTTTCGTACGAGACGCCGGTCGAGACCTACGAGACCAACGTCATGGGCACCGTGAACCTCCTGGAGGCGGCTCGGTCGTGTCCGTCTGTGCGCGCGATCGTGGTGGTCACCTCCGACAAGTGCTACGAGAACCGTGAGACCGGCCATGCGTACCGCGAGGGCGACGCGATGGGCGGTTACGATCCGTACAGCTCCTCGAAGGGCTGCGCCGAGCTGGTGACCGCGGCATACCGCCGGTCGTTTTACGGCGAGGCGTCGCCGGTGCGCATCGCGAGCGTCCGCGCCGGCAACGTCATCGGCGGCGGTGATTGGGCGGCCGATCGCATCGTGCCCGACTGTATCCGGGCGCTCGAGGCGGGAGCGCCGATAGTGGTGCGCAACCCGGACGCGGTTCGTCCCTGGCAGCACGTGCTCGAGCCGCTCTCCGGCTACCTGTACCTCGGGAGCCGGATGCTCGGCGGCTCCGCCGATTTCGACGGACCGTGGAACTTCGGCCCGGAGGAGCAGGGCACCGTGCCCGTGCGCGAGGTGGCCGACGCGATCGTCGCGGCATGGGGTTCCGGCACGTGGACGACGCCCCCGCAGCCGGGCGGTCCGCACGAGGCGCACCTGCTCGTGCTCGACATCACCAAGGTGCATGAGCACCTCGGCTGGCGACCGCTATATCCGGTGGCGCGCACGCTCGAGGTGACCGCCGCATGGTACGCCGCTCGGCACGAGGGCGCCGACATCGTGGCCATCACCGGGGCCGACATCACCGCATACGCCGACGAGGCCGTCCGCACGGGCGCCGTGTGGGCGAACGACCGCACCACAGGAAGCGAGCAGACCACGTGAGTGAGAGCGAACGCGCGCAGCAGCTGCGCCAGGAGGTACTGGCCAAGACGGCCGAATACTACGCCGAGGCCTTCGGTGGAACGGCCGCCTTCGAGCCGGGCGCGTCGCGCGTCCCGTATGCCGGGCGCGTCTTCGACGAGCGTGAGATCGTGTCGCTCGTCGACTCCTCGCTCGACTTCTGGCTCACGTACGGCCGTTTCTCGAGGCGTTTCGAAGAGGAGTTGGCGGCTTTCCTCGGCCTCAAGCACTGCTTCCTCGTGAACTCGGGCTCCTCGGCGAACCTGCTCGCGTTCTCGGCGCTCACCTCGCCGCGACTCGGCGAGCGGCGGATCGAACGCGGCGACGAGGTCATCACCGTTGCGGCCGGCTTCCCGACCACGATCGCCCCGGTGGTGCAGTACGGCGCGGTGCCGGTGTTCGTGGACGTGGTGCTCGAGACCGGCAATATCGACGTGACGCAGCTGGAGGCGGCGCTCTCGCCGCGCACGAAGGCGGTCATGCTGGCGCATACGCTCGGCAACACCTTCGACGTGGACGCAGTCACTGCGTTCTGTGAGCGCCACGGCCTGTGGCTCATCGAGGACAACTGCGACGCGCTCGGCTCGAAGTGGCGCGGGCGGTACACTGGCGGCTTCGGTCACGTCGGCACGTCGAGCTTCTACCCGCCGCACCACATGACGATGGGCGAGGGTGGCGCGGTGTACACCGATGACGATGAGCTCGCCGCCATCGTGCTTGCGATGCGCGACTGGGGCCGCGACTGCATCTGCCCCTCGGGTGTGGACAACCGCTGCGGCAAGCGGTTCAGCCAGCAGTTCGGCACGCTGCCGTTCGGCTACGACCACAAGTACGTCTACTCCGAGTTCGGCTACAACCTGAAGGTCTCCGACATGCAGGCGGCCGTGGGTGTGGAGCAGCTGAAGAAGCTCCCAGGCTTCATCGCCGCGCGCAGGCGCAACTTCGACCGCCTGACCGAACTGCTCGCGCCGGTGGCCGACACGGTCATTCTGCCGGTGGCCACCGAAGGCGCCGAGCCGAGCTGGTTCGGCTACCTGATGACGGTGCGCGAGGGGAGTGGCGTCACCCGCGACGTGCTCGTGGAAGCGCTCGAGCGCGCCAAGGTGCAGACGCGGATGCTCTTCGGCGGAAACATGGTCCGGCAGCCGTGCTTCGATGAGATGCGCGAGAGCAGCGAGGGCTACCGCATCGTTGGCGAGCTCACGAACACCGACCGCATCATGACCGATGCATTCTGGATCGGTGTGTATCCGGGGATGACAGACGAGATGCTGGTGCACATGGCCGACGTGATCGTGCGGACGGTCCGCGGCTAGCGCGGCTCCGGACGGCTGCGCGAGGCGGGCCGCAGCGGTCCGCCGGGTTGTGAACAACAGACAGGGGAGTGAGTCTGCGTGGATCTGAAGGGCAAGAGGGTCACTGTCACTGGCGCTGATGGCTTCATCGGGAGCCACCTGGTTGAGGCGCTCGTCGCGCACGGCGCAACGGTGCGCGCGTTCGTCTTCTACAACTCGTTCGGCACGTGGGGATGGCTCGATACGCTGCCGAAGGAGTTCCTCGGCCAGGTCGAGGTCACGATGGGAGACGTCCGCGACGCCAACTTCGTGCGCGAGAGCCTCACGCGCGCCGACGCGGTCATGCACCTCGCGGCACTCATCGGCATCCCGTACTCTTACGTGGCGCCCGACACGTATGTGGACACGAACATCCGCGGCACGCTGAACGTCTTGCAGGCGGGCCGCGCACTCGATCTCGAGCGCATCATGATCACCTCGACCTCCGAGGTGTACGGCACCGCGCTGTACGCACCGATCGACGAGAAGCACCCGGTGCAGGGGCAGTCGCCGTACTCGGCGTCCAAGATCGCCGCCGACAAGATGGGCGAGTCGTTCTTCCGCTCGTTCGACGCGCCAGTCGTGACCGCGCGGCCGTTCAACACGTACGGCCCGCGCCAGTCGGCCCGGGCGATCATTCCCACGATCATCACGCAGCTGCTGGGTGGCGCCGAGACCATCCAGCTCGGCTCGCTCCACCCGACCCGCGACCTCAACTACGTGACCGACACGTGTGCCGGTATGATTGCGCTCACCGAGTGCGACGCGGCCATCGGCCGCGAGGTGAACATCGGCACCGGTCGCGAGATCACGGTGGGCGCGCTCGCCGAGGCGCTCATCGCCGCTGTCCGTCCGGGTACCGGTATCGTGAGCGCCGACGAGCGGCAGCGCCCCGAGAAGAGCGAGGTGGAGCGGCTGCTCGCGGACAACCGCCTGATCACGGAGATCACCGGCTGGGCGCCGCAGGTCACGCTCGAGGAGGGTCTGCAGCGGACCGTGGAGTGGTTCAGCGACCCCGCCAACCTCGCCCGCTATAAGTGGGGCATCTACAATGTCTGATCCCGCGCTCCGCTTCCTGTCGCTGTCGGTACCGGTGGTCACCGGCAACGAGCGCGCGTACGTCAACGACTGTCTGGATACCGGCTGGCTGTCCGGCGCGGGCGCCTACGTGGGCAAGTTCGAAGCCGCCGTGTGCGAACTCACCGGCGCGCGCTACGCGGTTGCATGCGCGAGCGGCACGGCCGCGCTCCACGTCGCACTGCTCATCGCGGGCGTCAGCCCCGGGGACGCGGTCATCGTCCCCACAGCCACGTTCATCGCCTCGGCGAACTCGGTTCGCTACTGTGGCGCCGATCCCGTGCTCGTGGGATGCGACGATCGCCTCGGCCTCGATCCGGCGCTGCTCGAGGAGTATCTGGCGACCAACCTGGATCCGGCCACCGGCACGGTGATCGACGCTGCCAACGGCCGGCCCGTGAAGGCGATCATGCCCGTCCACATCTTCGGCGATCCGTGCGACATGGAGCGGATCCTCGCGCTGGGCGAGCAGTACTCGATTCCGGTGATCGAGGACGCGACCGAGAGCCTGGGCTCCCGCTTCACGGAAGGGCCACTTGCCGGGAAGGCCACCGGCCCGCTCGGCTTCGCCGGCACGTTCTCCTTCAACGGCAACAAGATCATCACCACGGGCGCAGGCGGCATGCTCGTCACCAACGATGAGGCCGTAGCCGCCCGCGCCCGCTACCTCTGCTACCAGGCCAAGGACGATGCGCTGCGCTACGTCCACGGTGCGGTGGGCTTCAACTACGCCATGAGCAACGTCGCGGCGGCCATCGGTCTCGGGCAGATCGAGCAGCTTCAGGAGAAGATCGAGGTCAAGCGCGCGAACCGCGCCCGCTACGTGGCCGGCTTTGCCGGAGCGCCAGGCCTGCGTTTCCTCGAGGCGCCCGCCGGGACCGACCCGAACTGCTGGTTCTACACGCTGTTGGTGGAGCCGGACGAGTTCGGCATGGATCGTGAGGAGCTGATGAACCGGCTCACCGAGGCGGGGATCCAGACCCGCCCGCTGTGGCTGCCCGTGCACATGCAGGTGCCGTATGCAGGCTGTACTGTCGTGGGCCCTGAGCGTGCGGTATGGTACTGGGAACGGATCCTCAACCTGCCCTGCACGAGCGATCTTGTCGCCGACGACGTCGACCGGGTCGTGCAGGCCGTTCGTTCGTTGTACAGGAGCTAGCCCGTGCATCCCCAGTTGACGGACATCACCGTTTCGCCGGACATCATGATCGTCGACGCGCTGCGCGTCCTCGACGAGACGGGTGGCAAGATCCTGATCGCGGTGGAGGGCGGCGCGCTGGTGGGCGTACTCACCGACGGTGACATCCGGCGGCACATCCTGGCGGGCAAGACGCTCACCGAACCTCTATCGGCGGCGATGAACCGCGACCCGGTGCGCATCGGGTCAGGCGCCTCCGAGACTGAGGTCCGCGACCACATGATGGCGCGCCGCGTGCACTGCATGCCCGTGGTGGAAGCCGACGGCTCGGTGGTCGACGCCGTGTGGTGGGCCGATGTCTTCGCCGACCCGGTGGGAATGCCCCGCACGCCCGCGAACGTGCCCGTTGCGATCATGGCCGGGGGAATGGGCACCCGACTCGACCCGTTCACCCGCATCCTGCCCAAGCCGCTCATCCCCGTGGGCGACAACCCGGTGCTCCGACTGATCATGGATCGGATGCACGACCAGGGGTGCACGCGGTTCCTGGTCTCGCTCAACTTCAAGGCGAGTCTGATACGTGCGTACTTCAGTGACGAGGACCTGCCGTACCCGCTCGACTTCTTCGACGAGGGCGAGCCGCTTGGCACCGCCGGGAGCCTCTCGCTCATGGCCGCCTCGCTCGGCGAGACCTTCATCCTCACCAACTGCGACAACATCATGGACATCGAGTTAGCCGACCTCGTGAAGCAGCACCGGGAGGCGGGGAACCTCATCACGCTCGTCGCGTCGATGAAGCATGTGGTGCTGCCGTACGGGATCATCGACGTGGGTCCCGGCGGCGCGCTCGAGGCGCTTCACGAGAAGCCGCGGTACGACCTGCTGGCCTCCACCGGCATGTACGTCATGGAACCCGGGGTACTCGATCTGATCGTCCCCGAGGAGCGCACCGACGCGACCGATCTCATCGCACGGGCCATGAATGCCGGCTCGCGCGTGGGCGTGTACCCGATCCCCGAGAGGCTCTGGCTCGACGTCGGCCAGCTGGAGGAGCTGCAGTTCGCCCTCGACCGACTGGGAATCCGGTGAGCGGGCCGCGGATCATCGCCGAAGCCGGCGTGAACCACAACGGATCGCGCGAACGTGCCCTGGAGATGGTGGACGCGGCGGCTGCGGCCGGCGCGGACGTCGTCAAGTTCCAGAGCTTCGACCCCGTGTCGCTCGTCTCCGCAGGTGCGGTGAAGGCCGACTACCAGGAGAAGCAGACCGGCTCGGGCACACAGCTCGACATGCTCGCCGCCCTCACGCTCGACGAGGCCGCGCATGCGGCACTGCTTCGGAGGTGCGCCGAGCGAGGCATCGCGTTCCTCTCGACCCCCTTCGACGTGCGGAGCGTCGGTCTGTTGGCCTCCCTCGGCGTGCGCGAGTACAAGCTGCCCTCCGGTGAGATCACCGATCTGCCCGTCCTGCGGGCGGTCGCCGGTTTCGCCGAGAGCGTGCTGCTCTCAACCGGTATGGCCACGCTCGAGGAGATCGGCGCGGCGCTCGACGCACTCGAGGCCGCCGGACTACCGAGGGACCGCGTGACGCTGCTGCACTGCACCACCGAGTACCCGGCGCCCATCGACGAGGTGAACCTGCTGGCGATGCGCGAGCTCGCCGACACGTTCGGCGTTCCCGTGGGCTACTCGGATCACACCGAGGGGATCGAGGTGGCGATCGCCGCCGCCGCGCTCGGCGCTGTCGTCATCGAGAAGCACTTCACGCTCGACCGGACGTTGCCGGGGCCCGATCATGCGGCAAGCATCGAGCCCGATGAGCTGGCCGCGCTCGTCTCGGCCACCGCGAAGGTCGCCCGCGCCCTCGGCACGGGGCACAAGGCACCCACACCCTCGGAGTTGCGGAACGCGCCGGTGGTGCGCAAGAGCATCGTCGCGGCGCGCGCTATCGAGGCGGGCGAAGCGTTCACCGCGGAGAATCTGACCGCCAAGCGGCCCGGCACGGGTCTGAGCCCGATGGTGTGGGACTCGGTCATGGGGCGCGTCGCTGCGCGGCGCTTCGAGGCGGACGAGGCGATCGAACTGTGAGCATCCGGGTAACGCTCGTCACCACCAGCCGGGCCGACTACGGGCTGCTCTACCCGCTCATGATGCGGCTGCGCTCCGATGCGCGATTCGCGCTCAGCGTGGTGGTCACTGGCGCGCATCTCGCCGAGGAGCACGGCCTCACCGTGCGCGAGGTCGAGGCCGACGGCATGCCGATCTCGCATCGTGTGGTGCTGCCCGCCGGTGATGACAGCCGCGGCGCGACGGCCCGCGCGATCGGCGCCGCCGTTCCCGCGCTCGCGGCCGCGTTCGAAGAGAGCGTGCCCGATCTCGTGGTGCTGCTCGGCGACCGCTTCGAGACGTTCTCGGCGGCCACCGCGGCGCTCGTGCTGGACGTCCCCATCGCGCACATCCACGGTGGCGAGGTCACCCTCGGCTCGCTGGACGACCCGTTCCGGCACGCGATCACCAAGATGTCCACGCTGCACTTCACGGCGGCCGAGGAGTATCGCCGTCGGGTCGTGCAGATGGGCGCTCCGGGTTTCGCGGTCTTCAACACCGGCGCCCTGGCGGTCGACAACGTCGTCGGCACCGAGTTCCTCACGCCCGAGGTGTTCGCCGGGTCGTTCGGTGTGGTCTGCGACGAGACCACACTTCTGCTCACGTTCCATCCCGTTACGCGCCTCGGCGATTCGACCGCCGAGGCCGATGAGTTGCTCAGGGCGCTCGACTCTCTGCCGCGCTTCCGCGCGCTGTTCACCACGCCGAATGCGGATGCGGGCGGGCGCGCACTGCTCGCGCGGCTGGAGGCGTTCCGCGACGCGCATCCCGGGCGCGTGGACATCGTGACCTCGCTTGGGCGCGTGGGCTATCTGTCGGCGGCGAAGAACGCGGCCGCGGTGGTGGGCAACTCCTCGAGCGGGCTCATCGAGGTGCCCGCACTCGGCGTGCCGAGTGTGGACATCGGCACGCGGCAGGCGGGGAGGGTCCGCCCGGAAAGCGTGATCCACGCCGATCCGGACGCCGCTAGCATCGCCGCGGCCATCGAGCGGGCCACCTCTCCCGAGCATCGTGCGTTCGCACGCACCGCTCCCAATCCCTACGGCGACGGGCACGCTGCGGAGCGCATGGCTGAACTGCTCGCCGATCGCGCGCTGGTTGCGCGTGCGCGCGAAGCCGGCTTCAGCGATCTGGAGTTTGAAGGACCGCACGATCGAGAAGAGGTCTGATGAGCGATCCGACCACCTACGAGGACCTGTTCAGCTGCGCCGGGCGCACCGTGCTCGTGACCGGCGGCGCCGGGCTGCTCGGCCGCGAGGTCTGCGCTGCCTTGCGCGCATGGGGTGCGGACGTCTGGATCGCGGACGTGATGGCGGATGCGGGCGACGACCGCGCCGTGGTACTCGACATCACCTCGGAGGAGTCCATCGCCTCGGTCTACGACCATGTGATCGCCACATCGGGCAGCCTGGACGTGCTCGTGAACTGCGCGTACCCCCGCACCGGCGACTGGGGCGAGAAGCTCGACACGGAGTCGCTGGATTCGTGGCGCGAGAACCTCGACAGCCACCTCGGCGGCTACTTCGCCACGTCCCGCGAGGCGGCACGCCGCATGGCCGAAGCGGGCGGCGGCGCCATCATCAACTTCGCCTCGATCTACGGGGTCGTCGGGCCGAGCTATGAGGTCTATGACGGCACGTCGATGACGATGCCCAGTGCGTACGCGGCCATCAAGGGCGGGATCATCGGCATCACCCGTCTGCTTGCTACGTATTACGGGCCGAGCGGTGTGCGCTGCAACTGTGTTTCGCCGGGCGGCGTCGAGGACCGCCAGGCCGAGGCGTTCGTAGAGCGCTATGCGACGCTCACGCCCCTCGGCCGGATGGCTAAGCCGCGCGACATCGTGGGTGCGGTCGTCTTCCTGGCGTCCGATGCGGGCGCGTACGTTACCGGGCAGAACATCATCGTTGACGGCGGGTGGTCGGCGCGATGAGCGTGCCGGTGCCCGAGCGCGTCTGTGTGGTCGGCAGCGGGTCGATCGCCCAGCGTCACGTGCGCAACTTGCTCGCGATGGCTGTGAGTGAGGTCGTCGTGGTGACGGCGCGCGACGTCTCGGAGGTTGAGGAGTTCGGCGACCCGCGCGTGCGCGTGGAGCCGGTGATCCCCGCCAACTGCCCGCGCGTGGCGATCGTGGCGAATGCCACGGATCTGCACGTCGCCACCGCCCGCGCGCTCGTGGCCGCGGGTGCGCATGTGCTCGTGGAGAAGCCGGCCGCCGTCGGGCCTGGAGACGATCTCAACGCCCTTTGCGCCGAGGCCGAGGCCGCCGGCGCGACGGTACTCGTTGCCTACAACCTGCGCTTTCTCGGCGTCTTCCGGCGCATCGCGGAGCTGCTCGAGGGCGGCACGCTCGGACGGCGCCTCTTCGCGCGCATCGAGGTGGGGCAATGGTTGCCCGACTGGCGTCCAGATCGCCCGGTGACGGAGCTCTACAGCGCCTCGGCGGAGCGGGGTGGTGGCGTGGCGCTCGATCTGTCGCACGAGGTGGACTACCTGTACATGCTCTTCGGCCAACCCGTTGACTGGGTGACTCGAACTTCGCACACCAGGATCCTCGGCATCGACGCCCCGGACGTCTTCGACGGCGTCTATTCGTTCGATGACGGCTTCAGCTGCACCGTCCACATGGACTACCTGGAGCGCACGCCCCGGCGTCGTATCCGGTTGGTCGCATCGGCGGGCGTTATCGAGTGTGACATCATCGCCGGGACGCTCGCGGTCACTGCCGGCGGAAGCACCGTCATAGATGACGACCCGACGCTGTTCGATGCCCGGGGCAGCTACACCGCCGAACTCGAGGCGTTCTTCTCGGCGATTACAGGGCAGACCGTCGAAGGCGCGACGCTCCCGTCGCTCGAGGAGGCTGCGCGCGTCCTCGAACTGCTCGCGGACCGGAAGGCCTGCTGACATGACCGTGACCAACCCCTTGGCGGCCGATCTCGACCACGTCGTGGACTGCACCGGTGCGCTCTGGGAGCAGCTCAGGGGCGGCCGGCTGTTCATCACCGGCGGCACCGGGTTCGTCGGCCGCTGGATGCTCGAGAGCTTCGCGCGCGCGAACCGGGAGCTCGGGCTTGGCGCGCACGTCATCGCGCTCTCGCGCGACCCGGCGCGCTTCGCCGCGAAGGCTCCGCACCTTGTCGCCGATCCGGCGATCGAGTTCGTCGCGGGCGACATGCGCACGTTCGCGTTCCCCGAAGGCAACATCACGCACGTACTCCACATGGCCACCGAGACCAACCAGATCGCCGCGTCCGCACGGCCATCGCTCGAGTTCGACACCGCCGTGGAGGGCACGAGGCGCGTGCTCGCTCTCGCCGCGGAGCGCGGGGTGGCGGGCATGCTCTACACGAGCTCGGGCGCCGTCTACGGACGCCAGCCCTCCGATGTCACGCACGTGCCCGAGGACGCCGGGATCGCGCCCGTGCCGAACGACGTGGGTGCAGCGTATGCGCACGGCAAACGCGCCGCCGAGTTCCTGTGCGCGGCGGCTCATGCCGAGGTCGGCACGCCGGTGGCGATCGCACGGCTCTTCGCCTTCGTGGGGCCGCACCTGCCGATGGACGCCGGGTATGCGGTGGGCAACTTCATCCGTGACGCGCTCGCCGGAGCCCCGATCCGCATCGGGGGTGACGGCACACCGATGCGCTCGTATCTGTACGCCGCCGATCTCGCGTGGTGGCTGTGGACGGTCCTGCTCGCAGGCGCGCCGGCGCGCGCGTACAATGTGGGCTCCGATGCCGAGCTCAGCATCCGCGAACTCGCCGACACCGTGGCCCGCACGCTCGACGGCGCGGCCGAGGTGGAGGTCGCGAAGCAGCCTGTGGCGGGTGCGCCGCCGCGGCGCTATGTGCCCGACGTGACGCGCGCTCGGGAGGAACTCGGACTCGCACCGCTGGTGACTCTGGAGGACGGCATCGTGCGAACGGCCGCATGGTACCGCGCCACGAAAGGTGACTCACGATGATCGTTGCCGACTACATGTTCGAGAACCTCGCGTCCCGCGGAGTGAAGGACGTCTTCACGGTGGCGGGCGGTGGGATCATGTTCCTGCTCGACGCGCTCGGCAGGAGCGCCGACATCACCTACTGGGCGAACTCCCACGAGCAGGCATGTGCGATTGCCGCTGAGTCGTACGCGCGCATCACCGGTGACCTTGGCGTGTGCCTCGTGACGAGTGGCCCCGGTGCTACCAACGCGCTCTCGGCCATCCCCGGCGCGTTTGTCGACTCGGTGCCCGTGCTCGTCATCTCCGGGCAGGTCCGCACCAACCTGATCGCCGACTACGCCAAACACCGCCAGATCGGGCCGCAGGAGATCAACGTCATCGACATGGCGCGTCCAGTCACCAAGTACGCTACGACCGTCATGCATGCCGCCGACATCCCCGCCGAGCTCGAGAAGGCCGCGCGCATCGCCACTTCGGGCAGGCCGGGGCCGGTGTGGCTGCAGATCCCCCTCGACATCCAGTCCGCCGAACTCGATCCCGAGTGGATTACAGCGGCGGCGCATGCACCGGTGCCGGAGGCCCTCGAGCCCGGTACGAACGATCCCGCTTCGATCGGGCGCGTGGCAGAGCTGCTCCGCGGCGCCAGGCGTCCGGTGATCGTCACGGGCAACGGCATCCACATCGCACACGCCGAGACCGAGTTCGTGCGCTTCGCCGAGCACGTCGGCTGCCCCGTAGTGGCCACGATGGGCGGCATGGACCTGCTGCCGGAAGACCACCCGCAGTACCTCGGCCGCTTCGGCCCCACCGGCCAGCGCCGTGCGAACTTCACGCTCCAGAACGCCGACCTACTGTTGTGCCTCGGCGCGAGCATGGCCGTGAAGGACGTCGGCTTCGACACGAGCGGTTTTGCGCCGAAGGCGCGTCGCGTGATGGTGAACATCGAGGCCGAGGAGATGCGCAAGCCGCATTTCATCGCCGACGACGCCGTCCTGGCCGATGCCAAGTGGTTCCTGGACCGCTTCGTCGCCGAGGTCCCGGTGCACGACACTGCCTTCGATTCGCGCTGGCTCGAGGTGGCAGCCGCCTGGAAGCGCGACTACCCGATCGTCACCGACGATTACTACGAGGATTCCGAACACGTGAACACCTATGTGCTCGCCGCAGAGATCGGACACGCCTGCGAGCCCGGTGAGATCGTGCTTACCGGCAACGCCTCGGACGCCGTCTCGATCCATCACTCGTTCGCGGTCAAGCCGGGCCAGCGTGTCATCACCAATTACGGTTACGGTGCGATGGGCTGGGACCTGCCCGCCGCGGTGGGCGCGTGCATCGCGTCTGAAGGTGGCCGCACGGTGCTCGTGACCGGCGATGGCAGCATCCAACTCAACATCCAGGAGCTGCTCACCATCGGCCATAACTGCCTCAACGTGAAGGTGTTCGTCCTCAACAACGGCGGCTACGAGACGATCCGCGCCACGCAGACCAACTTCTTCGACGGCCGCTTCTACGGTTGCCATGCCGAGTCCGGCCTCGCCAACCCGCGTTTCGGCGCGCTCGCCGAGGCCTACGGCCTCAGGTACAAGCTGCTCTCGACCAACGACGATCTTGCCGACGGCATCGCCGAGGTCATGGCCGAGGACGGCCCGTGGCTCGTCGAGGCGAACATCGACTTCCTGCAGGAGAAGAAGCCCAAGACGGTCTCGCGCAGGCTCGAGGATGGGACGATGGTGTCGCCGTCGCTCGACGATCAGTACCCGTTCCTGCCGCGCGAGGAGCATGCCGCGGTGATGGGGCTCTTCAGTGACGAGTGAAGTCCAGCAGAGCGTGGATGCACCGGCTCCCGCCGGGAAGCCCCGCAATGCGACGATCGACGGCCTGAAGTACCTCGCCGCTGCCGGCATTGTGCTGCACCACGTGGCGGCGAACCCCGGAGGCAGGATAGCGACCTTCCTCATGGTGGCGCCGCTGTGGTCGCTCTTCTTCTTCTTCGCCGTATCGGGCTACTTCCACGGGGAGACCGGAGGCAGGGGAGGGCGCTGGTTGCTCCGGCGTATCACCCGCCTCGGTGTTCCCTACGCACTGTGGAGCCTGATCCTTGTCGCATGGAGTCAGCGCGAGGTGCTTCAGGGTGCGCCGTTCGCACTGCCCGAAATCACGAACGTGGTGTTCCTTGCAGGCGCCCACGGTATCCTGTGGAGCCTCCCGATGCTCATCTACTTCGCCATCGCGGTGGAGATTCTCGCCCGAAACGCGCTCATGCGACGGCTGCTCCTCGGGTTGTGCATTGCGCTGACCGTTGCGCTGTACTGGTCGCCGCTGTGGGAGACGGTGGCAACACACCCTCTCGCCAACTTCCTCCTCGCGCCGAGATGGCTCGTCGCGTACCTTGCAGGGATGGAGGTCAGGGCGAGCCGCCTGAGGCCGGCCCCCCGTAGTCTGCTGTGGCTTGCGCCCGCCGCGATGGTTGCCGTCGGGCTACTGCGACTTGGGTCGTCGTTGCTCGATCCACGTGTCCACACGACGCTCGAGACCACGCTGTGGATCGGCACCGCGCTCGCCATTCTGTGGGGCGCGCGCAACGGCCTTGCCTGGTTCGGAGTTGACCGACTCGCCTGGGGACGGGACTACCTCATCGGGGTGTACGTGACGCACATCCTGTGGCTGCAGTTCTTCTTCGCCATCGTGCCGTCATGGAAGGTGACGAGTATCGTGTGGGTCCCGCTCATGTGGGCCGCGGTCCTCGGTGCGGCGACACTCACGGTCTGGTTGCTACGTTCCAATCGTGTCACGCGCGTGATGGTCGCCTAAGACCACCGGAAGGACGTTGTGAAAAAGCTCGCCGACATCCAGAAGCTCAGGGCGTTCGCCATCCTTATGGTCATCCTCGGCCACACGGGTCTGAGCTTCCCGAACGCCCTCATACACGGCTACACGGGAGTCAGCCTGTTCTTCGTCATCTCGGGCTATGTCGTGACGCGCTCTATCATCCGGCGGCTGCCCGGTACGCGTGCCGCTCTCGATCGCGAGCACGCGACCTTCCTGAGGGACTTCTACCTGAGACGCGTCTTCAGGATCCTGCCCGTCGCCACGTTCTGGGTGCTCATCTCCATCGTCGTCGTGGCTGGTATCGCGATGATCGGCGAGGGCGTCGTGTGGCCGCTGCCGTGGACGCAAGAGGTCAAGTGGCTTCTGTCAGGCCTGTACAACTACCGGTTCGCCGCCGCAAGCACGTCGGGGATGTTCGGTCACTACTGGTCGCTCGCCGTCGAGATGCACTTCTACGTCCTGCTGCCCCTTCTGGTGTTAGCGGTGCGGAGCAAGAAGGCGCTCATCGGAGTCTGCGCGGCGGGCGTTGTGGCGGTATCCACGGTGTTCCGGGCGATGACGCCGTCGGCGGCCATCGGGTTCCTTACGCACACACAGGCCGACGCGCTGCTTATGGGAGTACTGATCTGCCTGCTCACCGATGCTGACGTGCCGCAGGCGCAGGCCCCGATCGCCGAGCGTAGGATCCCGATGTGGGCGAAGAACGGCATCATGCTGTCTCTTCTGGCGGCACTCTTCGTCCTTCCGTCGTACTTCGACGGCAGGTGGGATCCGATCTACAAGTACCCGGTCTTCACCGCGCTCGCGTCGTTGATCGTCTACCTGGCACAGCGGGACACCGGCTGGGTGCTTGGCGGCATGCCCGCCCTCGGGCGGCTCTTCTCGTATCTCGGCGACCGATCGTTCTCGCTGTACGTCAGTCATCCCATACTGTGGGTAGCGCTCATGCCGGTTGTGATGCGGCGGCTGGGCGATACAGTGCCGGCCTGGGTCACGACCACGGGGGCGGGTATCGCCATCCAGTTCGCGGTCATGTTGCTGGTGGCGCTTGCCGTTGCGGAAGCCTCGTACGCCCTCTTCGAGCTGCCCTACATCGACTACGGCAAGAGCGTCATCCGTCGCCTGCGCGAACGCGGGAACGCGGCCGCGCTCGCCGATGCCGGCGGGCATGGTTAGCGGGGTTTTCGCGCCACCACGATGATCGAGACGCCCCATGGCAGCCGCATGTGGCGCAGCAGCGCCATCTCGAGCCTGAACACGTGGTAGAAGGCGGCGTTGAGCGGACCCGGCGGCACCTTCTCGGTGGCTCCGCGCTTGCCGATGAGCTTCTCGGCCATGCGTTGCACCACGGCCAGTGGGAACAGCAGCGTGTTGAAGTACGACGCGCGCTCCACTTCGAGCCCTGCGGCGGTCACGGTCTGCTCGATCTCGAATCTGCGGTAGCGGCGCTGGTGCGCATTCAGCGTGTCGTGCGGTCCCCACAGCCATGCGAACGCCGGGACCGTAACGAGTGCGATACCGCCAGGCCGCAGCACCCGTGCTATCTCCAGCGCGGCAGAGATGTCGTCATCGAGGTGTTCGAGTACGTCCAGTGCCGTGACCACATCCTGACTCGCCGATTCGAACGGGAGTGGATCAGCCGTTCCTGCGATGACGTCAAGATGCCGCTGAAGGCACGTCTCCCGCGCTCCGGTGTCAGGTTCCACGCCACGGCAGCGGGTGTCGGGGAAGTGCTCACGCAGGTGGCATAGTGCCCCGCCCGTCCCGGCTCCGACGTCGAGCAGGTCGGCGATGTCGCCGTGCACGTGCAGCCTCAGTTGATCGGCAACGATTTCACGGCGTGCCCTGAACCACCAGTGGCGGTCTTCGAGTGAGCCGAATGATGCCAGGTAGGTCGGATCCATGCACGTCCCGTCTGCCGATGACTGCGGTCGCGTGGGGCGCCACGCCTGTGACACTACATGCCCGCGGTGGTGCAGTCCAGGTCGCGTCGGAGTACTGAGCGCCAAAGGATCAGTGAGCGTCGCATGCTATCGTATGCAGAGGTCTCGCCACGGTGCGGCGAGCGTGCGAACAGCAAGGAGACAGCTTGTCATCGGCCACCGCTAATCCGCTTCTTTCGGTCGTCGTACCGGTCTACGGTAGCGAGCAGATCCTGCCTCACACGCATCGCCGACTGACCGAGGTGCTGTCGACGATTCCGGGGCTCGATCACGAGATCGTGTTCGTGAACGACGGCAGTCCCGACGATGCGCTGCGCGTACTGCGCGAAATCGCGGCCATCGATCCCCGGGTACGTGTGGTCTCGCTGTCGCGCAACTTCGGTCATCAGGTGGCCATCTCGGCGGGACTCGATGCCGCATCGGGTGATGCGGTGGTCACCATCGATGATGATCTACAGGACCCGCCCGAGGTGATCGTCGAGATGGTCGAGCGCTGGCGTGCGGGTTGCGGCGTGGTGTACGGGAAGCGCGTCGAGCGCAAGGGCGAGGGATCGTTCAAGCGGGTCTCGGCAGCGCTGTTCTATCGGCTGCTGTCGTGGATGAGCGAAACACCGCTGCCGCTCGATGCAGGCGATTTTCGCCTGCTCGACCGCAAGGCGGCCGACGCGCTGCGAAGCATGCGCGAGGAAAGCCGATACATCAGGGGCATGGTGGCGTGGCTCGGTTTCGAGCAGTGTGCGGTGGAATACTCGCGCGACCCACGGTTCTCGGGCAAGGGCAACTACACCATGCGTAAGCTGCTCCGACTGGCGAGCGACGGCATCGTGAGCTTCTCGAGCAAACCGCTCCTGCTCGCTGGCCGATTTGGCGCTGCCGTCACCATCGTCGGGTTCCTCTACGGGATGTACCTCGTCGTGAACAAGATGGTGCACCCTGACGCCGTACTCCAAGGGTGGACTTCGGTAGTCCTCATCGTGCTCTTCCTCGGCGGCGTGCAACTCATGTCCATTGGCCTGCTCGGCTCATACATCGCGCGCATCTTCTACGAGACCAAGGGTAGACCGCTGTACTTCGTGAGCGAGTTGCACAACTTTCCCGCCGAAGAGGGCGAGAGCTGATGCCGCCTTCGCTTGAGCCGACCGGCGCGATGATGACCGGGCGGCAGTGTGTGGTCTTCGGCGGGTCGGGCTTCATGGGTTCGCACATCGTGTCCCGGTTGATCTCAGAGGGCGCATCGGTGCGGTCGCTGGACCTGGCGCCCTGCCCCGTTGCGGGAGCCGAGAGCGTGTGTGGGGACATCACCGATGCGGCGCTCGTGACCTCGGTTATCGAGGGCGTCGATCACATCTACTGTTTCGCGGGTGGGCTGGGTGCGCTGCGCTCGCTCGAAGAACCCGTGCGCGATCTGGAGACGAGCGCGGGTGCGCAACTCGTGTTGCTGGAGGCCGTGCGCGCGTATGCACCAGAGGCCAGTGTGGTCTTCGCGGGGTCGCGGCTCGAGTATGGGACACCTGAGCGTCTTCCACTCTCAGAGGATCACCCGCGGCGACCCTCGAATCCTTACGCACTTCACAAGGCGCTCTGTTCGGACTACTACCACCTGTACGCTCGACTCTATGGGCTTCACACGGTGGTGCTCCGGCTGCCAAACCCCTACGGGCCACACATCGTCGGAGGACCCGCGAACGCCGGATACGGGATTCTGAACCTCTTCGTGGACTGTGCGATCAGGTGTGAGCCAATCCGCCTCTACGGAGATGGCTCCCAGCTTCGCGACTTCGTGCACGTGGATGATGTCGTTTCGGCCGCTGTTGCCGCATCCCTCACTCCGGACGCCGGGGGGAGGGCCATCAACATCGGCTCTGGCGTCGGTACATCGTTGCTGGAAGCGGCGAACCTGGTCATGACAGTGTGTGGTAGCGGCACCGTGCTGACCGGAGAGCCGTGGCCGCTTGATGCGGCCTCCGTTGAAACGGGGGACTACTACTTCGACATCTCGATAGCCCGCGAGGTTCTCAACTGGGCCCCGACGGTGTCGCTTGAGCAGGGGCTGGCCACGCTCCTCGAAAGCGCCCGGTCGCGATGAATGTGTCCTCGATGTCCACGGCGCAGGTACGGTCTGGACGCCGCTTCCTGACAGGATGGCTCGACGCCGCCACGCTCACAATCATCGCGGCGTACACCGCCGGATGGGGACTCATCCTCTTCAACGGCGGCCGGTACTGGGATGACTGGTGCCTGGTCCGGCTGTCGGTGCCTACCGCGCTGACGATGGCTGACATGCCCGGTCAGCCATGGCAGGGCTACCTGTGGCTCGTCATCTCCTGGGTGCCGGGCGTGGAGTACATCCTGCATGCACTGACCTTCCTGCTGTTCCTCGCTGTGGCGATCATTCTTCACCGACTGCTCCGCAAGACGCCGGGTGTCTCGTCATCGATGGCCCTGACGGTCTCGCTACTGTTCGCGCTCTTCCCCGTGAACGCCGCGAGGGTGGCACACATCGACTTCCAGTACACCGTCACACTGGCCGCGTTCTACGCAGCCTGGTACCTCGTGGTGATCGATCTGGATCGGCCCCGTCTGGCCCGAAGAGCCATCTCCGCGGTGCTGTTTGCATTTGCGCTCGTGACGACGGCATCGATGCTGATGTTCATAGCCATCGTCATCGGACACGTGCTGTGGATTTGCCGCGGCGATCTCGCGAACACGACCAAGCGGCAAGGACTCCTGAAGCAGTACGGGTACCTGATTCTGCTTCCGGTGATCGCGGTGCTCTACCGCGCGTTCGCACAGGTGCCGTGGGGCCTCTACGAGGGGTACAACCAGTTCGGGTTGCACTCGATCACGGGCTTGCTCGAGCTACCGGCCGCTGTGAGGGGATCATTGTTCGCGCCGCTCCTTCCGGCCTTACCCGCGCTCGGCCTTGCGGTACCAATCTACCTGCTTATGCGATCGCGCAAGCGGAGAGAGGGCGAAGGCGACGATATCGGTTACGCCAAGATCGCAGGCGCGGGTGTCATAGCGCTTGTGTTCGCGCTGGTTCCGTACCTTGCTGTAGGTAAGATCCCGCAGCAGGTCGGTGTCGACGCATGGGACAGCCGGCATCAACTGCTCGTTCCACTCGGGGCCACTCTCATCCTCTATGCAGGCGTGATGGCGCTCGTTCGCTCGCTCAAGATCGACAGGCGCGTCGGCCTTGCCGTCCTACTTGCGCTCACTGCGGGATTCGTCGTCATGGACGCGCGCTTCGCGCTCATGTACCAGGCGGACTGGTACAAGCAAGTGGCCCTGATGGCCGAGATGCGGGCGAGCGAGGCGTTTCGCGATGGCAACTACTTCGTCATCCGGGATGAGGCAGTAGAGCTCAACGCGCTCGACCGCCGCTACCTCCCGTATGAGTTGAGCGGCATGATGTACAGCGTCTTCGATGAGCCCACGCGGTTCGCCTGGGACGAAGCGCTCGGCGCCGGCTATGCGGCGCAGCTCACGGCGTACAGGGAGTATCGTCAGTACCACTGGTGGGAGTGGGAGGAGCCTGTACGCGGCTACACGGTGACGATCCGTCCGGGCGACACGGACATACGCCACGTTCCCACGCTGCTCGAACTCATGTGGCGCGAGCGCGTCGATCGCCCCGGCTTCGATGAGCGACTCGAGGGTGTTCTCGAGGTCAGCGCCGAGCCTGCCGAGTAGGGCACCTCACTCGTCGAAGTTGAGCCGCTCGCGCTCGACCACCAGCGGCCGCTTCTGGACCTGCGTGTGGATGGCGCCCACGTACTCGCCCACAACGCCGAGGAACATCAGCTGCACCGAGGAGAAGAAGAACAGCCCGATGGCCATCGGCGCTACGCCGAAGGACACCTCGGTCCAGTTGAACAGCTTGTAGATGAAGAATCCGAGACCGGCGAGCAGACTCATGATGGCGGTGGCGAAGCCGATCAGACTCGCCAGGCGCAGCGGCACCTTCGAGTGACTCGTGAAGCCGAGCATGGCCATGTCGAACAACGTGTAGAAGTTGTTCTTGGTCACGCCGCTCTTGCGCTTCTGCTGCTTGTACGCGATGCGCTTCACGGGATAGCCGAACTCCGAGATCAACCCGCGCACGTACGGGTACGGGTCATTGAGCGCTCGCAGCTGTTCGATCACCTCGCGGTCGTACAGGCCGAATCCGGTGATGTGCTGGAGCAGTGGCACCTCGGCCATGGCGGTGACGATCTTGTAGTAGACGCTCCGGAGCAGGAAGAAGAGCCCGAACTCCTCGCTCTCGGTCTTCTGCCCGAGCACGATCTTGTAGCCCTCCTCGCTCCATCCTTTGAGGAACTCGGGGATGAGCTCGGGCGGGTCCTGCAAGTCGGCCACCATCGCGATGATGGCGTCGCCCTTGGCCTGCAAGAGCGCGTTGTACGGCGACCGGATATGGCCGAAGTTGCGCATGTTGAAGATCACCTTCACGCGCTTGTCCCGGGCGGCGAGCTCCCGCAGCTTTTCCTGCGTTCCGTCAGTGGATGCGTTGTCCGCGAAGATCAGCTCGAATTCGTAGTCGGTCGCCGAGAACGCCTCGGCGACCTGCTCGTAGAGGGGAACGACGTTGCCCTCTTCGTTCATGCAGGGGACGACCACGCTGATGAGTCTCTTCATTACGGGTGCGCCTTCTCTTCGGCGGGCATCGGTAGCGTCAAAGTCGCCAGCAGGATCGCATGGGTGAGCTGCTTGCACCCGCACACGGACCACAGCGCAGGCGTCCCGAGGGACCCCCGACATCCTAGCATCGGCACTGCTGGCTTGCCATTCCTCTGCTTCGCCGCCATCATGGGTGCGTTCCTGCGCATACCTACCATATTCTTCCTCATGTCCGACGATTGTCCGGATCTGGAAGAGCTGCGGTCCGAGATTCCCAGGCTCCTGGTCCGGTCGATTCGATAGGAGGGCAGTGGGGTGGCATCAGCCGCAGACACGGTCGAGCGCACCGGTCTCGAGTGGCCTTCGGGCCTGAGGATCGCCTTCATCGCCCTTGTCTACTCGCTCACGCATGCCGTCAGCCTGCTCAACCGCGGTCTGTATTGGGACGACTGGGTGTTCTGGAAGCTGGACCGGCAGGTTCTTGCGACGGCGGTCGCCGAGATGGGCTCCACGTGGCCAGCATCCATAAACGACCTGTTCTACTACAGCCAGTCGGGCATCACGTTCAGCAGATTCCTGACCTTCGCGTCGATGCTCGTCGCCTCCCTGCTGCTCTACGATGTGCTGCGGCGCTTGCCAGGAGTCAGTCGCGATGCGGCCATGTGGATTGCGATGGTCTTCTCGGTCTTCCCGGCCTTCGAGTCTCGCATCGCGCTTGTCATGGTTGGGTATCCGTTGAGTGTTGCCCTGTTCATGTGTTCTCTCTGGCTCCTGGTTCGTTACGGGCCTCGCCCGCCCATACCGGTGCGGGTGCTCATGGCAGTTCTCTTCTTCATCTCGTTCCGCACGGGTTCGCTCCTCGTCTTCTTCGCGGTCGTGCCTCTCCTCGTGCTTATCGTGCATCCCCCTGAAACGCGCGGCCTCGGGCACATCGTCCGTCGCCTCCTCGGCTATGCGGATCAGTTGATCTTGCCTGTGGCCTACTGGGTCGTGACGCGCGTGTGGTTCCAGCCCTCCGGGCGCTACGCCGACTACAACACCCCCGGTAGCGCCAATGACGGTTTCCTCGAGCTGCTTGGAACCGGTCTCTACAACGTTCTTGTGGGACCGATAGTCAAAGCTGCGGGATCGCTGCCGTTCAAAGTGCCGCTCGCTGTTGGGTTTGTGGTGTGCGTGGTCGTGGCGCTGATGTTGTGGCGCAGACCGCTCCAGCACTCCAAGCGGTGGGCACAGCTGGCGCTCACCGGTCTGGCGATGCTCGTGCTCGCCGTCGCGCCGTACGCCGCAGTAGGCAAGGCGCCCGGTAACTACGGATGGGACACCCGCCATCAGCTGCTGGTGCCCTTCGGGGGCGCGTTTCTGACGGTGGCGTTCGTGTACTGGTTGGTTCGCGGTGGCCGCGTGAGTCGACGAATCGGATACGGCGTTCTCGTGCTTTCAATCGGCATTTCGGCCGTCGTGCATGTCAGCAGCTATCTGGCATACGAGCGCGACTGGCTCAAGCAGCGCGCGCTCATAGTGGCGTTCCAGGCGGACCCGGTTGTGCGCGACTCCCACTTCATCCTCCTTGAGGACGAGACGCAGGACCTGGACGTGACTCAGCGCATGTTCTACGAGTACACGGGGATGCTCGCCGAGGCGTTCGGAGATGAGACGCGATACGCGGTGGGACGCGTCTACTACTTCGGCAACTACCAGACGGTGACTCACAATGTCGCGTACGAGCCGTACTACAAGGCAGGGGACTGGGCCGGTGGTCCCCCGGACTGCCTCGTCACCATCGTGCGAGGTGATCTTGATCTGCGCCGGACCTCACAGGTGCTCCGACTGATGATCCTCGACTGGACGGACCGGGCCGCGCTCGACGCCGAGCTCGGGAGGGCCCTTTCGGTCCACGCCAGACCGTACACGGCTGCCGATCGCCACATCGACGCGTACCCGCCGCTCATGCGCTAGAGGCCGCGGCCGCGTGCCTTCTGCGGCATGGTCTATCATTTGGTGACCTCTCATTCACGGAAGGTGCGTTCACACATGCGCTTGCTGCGGTGGCTCATGAACGACGAGCGCGTCAGGTACCTTGCTGTGGGCGGCTGGAACACGCTCTTCGGCTACCTGCTGTTCCTCTTCATGCTCTGGCTGCTGGGTGGGCCCGTGGGCTCGCTAGAATCCTCGAGTGTGCCAGCGATCAAGTGGATCGGCCGCGAGTACTACCTGATCGTCGGGTGGGTTGGCTGGGTCTTCGCGGTCGCTCAGAGTACCGCCACCATGAAGTACCTCGTCTTCCGCAAGGGGGGCAGCTTCTGGCGCCAGACGTTCCGTGCCTACTTCGTGTACCTACCGTCCCAGTTCATCGGGACCGGTCTGCTCTGGTTCGTGGTCCGTGTGGTCGGCCTGTCGCCGCAGATCGGCGCGCTCGTCAACACGGCGATCGTCACGGTCGTGAGCTACCTCGGGCACAAGTACTTCACATTCCGCACGCCTCTTGAGGTCGGAGAGATCAGCGAAGAGGTGTTCGAGGATGGCGAGCAGTCCGAGCCTGATGACGCTACCGGTGGCGCCGCCGCGGAATCGGCGACCGGCGATGCGTAGCATGCCCCCGGATAGCCGCCGCGGCGCGTGGCGGGGCGTGGGTTACTACGCCGGTATCTGCCTGGTGGCGCTGCTCCTCGGCATCTGGGTGCTCGGCCTGGCCGGGAATCTGGCGAGCGTGCCCATCACCTACACCGATGATGGCATCGCTGCGTCGGTGGGCGTTAAGGGCATCATCGAGAACGGGCATGCGTACAGCAATGCGTGGCTGGGTGCCCCCGATGCAGCGGAGTACTTCGACTTCCCGAACGCCGATGCGTCCTCAATCGCCACGATCTGGCTGATCTCGCGGTTCGTCCGCAACTACGTGGCGGTGCTGAATCTGTTCGCGCTGCTGACGTACCCGCTGATTGCTGCGGCAGCCGCATGGTCGCTGCGGCGGCTCGGCATGAGCGGGCCGGTCGCGGCGGTCTGCGCACTGCTCTACGCGCTGCTGCCGTTTCACCAGTCGCGCGTGACCTTCCACCTGTTCTTGAGCGCGTACTTCGTCGTCCCGCTTGTGA
Source organism: Coriobacteriia bacterium (assembly GCA_030652115.1). Lineage (NCBI taxonomy): Bacteria > Bacillati > Actinomycetota > Coriobacteriia > Coriobacteriia bacterium. The sequence continues at coordinate 56,408 of JAUSBK010000008.1, forward strand.
TCGCGCTGGTGGCCGACGTTGTCCTGCGGCCATCGGGTGCAGCCGTCACTGGACGCCGGTGGCTCGGGCTGCCTCTGTGGTCGTGGGGGGTCGTGCTCCTCATGGGTACGTGTGGCATGTACTACGCGTACTTCGGTCTGGTGCTTGTCGTGCTCGCGGGGATGATCGCGGCATACCGCGACCGCACGTGGCGGGCTCTGCTGCCTGCGCTTGTGGTGGTTGTCGGCGTAGTCGTGCTGCTTGCTCTGCAGATGGCGCCGAGCTACGCGTACTGGGCGAACGAAGGTCGCAACAACACCGGCGACTCGCGGCAGCCCGTGGAGTCGGACTTCTTCGGTCTGCGCCTCACACAATTGGTCTATCCGATGGACGATCACCGAATCGCGCGCTTCGCGCAGGCCAAGCAGTTCCTGCACGACTCGCTCGAGATGATCTCGCCGAGCATGGCATTCATCGCCTACGACTCGTCGCTCGGCGTGGTGGGCGCGCTCGGTCTGCTCGTGCTCGGGTTCTGGGCGCTGACCGCCCCGTTCCGCGCGCCGCCCGGCGGTGCCCACGGCACACCGGGCAAGCTTGCATTGCTGGGCGTGGCGTCGTTCCTGCTCGGCACTGTTGGGGGCGTCGGCTCGGTCATCGCGTTCCTGGGCTTCCCGCAGATTCGTGCGTATGACCGCATCACCGTCTACGTTGCGTTCGCCTCGATCGCGGCGGTCGCGTGGGTTGCCGACGTCTTCGTGGCGCGGGTGGTACGCGGCGGCTGGAGCGGTGCGAGGCGGGTAGCGGTCGCGATCGGACTTGCGCTGCTGCTTGTGGTGGGCGTGCTCGACCAGACCAACCCTGCGGCTGTGGCTCCCGACTACGACGAGATCTCCGCGGTATTCGACAGCGACGCTGCCTTCGTCTCCGATGTAGAGTCGGCGCTGCCCGATGATTCGCTCGTCTTCCAGCTCCCGTACGTCACGTATCCGGAGGGTCCTGCCCCCGAGGGCACGGGAGTGTACGATCCCCTGCGCCTGTACTTGCACTCGGCTACTCTTCACTGGAGCGCGGGCGCCTTCGCAGGTCGCGAGGCAGCGACCTGGCAGGCTGAGACCACCGAGCTCGATGTCGACGCGATGCTCGCCCGGCTTGCCGAGGAGGGATTCGCGGGCCTTACCGTCGATCGGCGTGGCTACGATGACGGCGGACGGGAACTCGAGGCGGAGATAGCCTCCGCACTCGGCGACCGTGACCCGGTCGAGAGCCCGGACGGCCGCTACGCGTTCTTCGTGCTCGAGAAGTAGGGAGCCGGCGTCGGTCGCCCTTGGCTGACGCATCCCGCGGTCTGCCCGCGATTGGTCGATTCCGCGTGGTTGACGGCACGGCTACGGGGCCTTCCACCTGCGGGGGAGGGCCGGAACCCTGTGCTAGACTGCCGATGTTCGTACCCGCCCGGCGACCCTCGCGAGGAGCGCAGAACCAGATGTCTTCATCCGTCCCCTGTCCGGCTTTGCGCGCATGAGCGCCGCCGGACCCGACCGGGCAGACGTGACGTTGCCCGAGTCGGAGGACATCGAGCCGCCGGACATCCCCGTCGTACCTGAAACGCCGCTGGCGTACAGGGCGGCGAGGAACTCGGTGTGGGGCATGGTGAACTTCGCCTGGCCGCTGCTTGTCGCCCTGGCGGTCCAGCCGTTCATGGTGGTGCGTCTCGGCCAGGAACTCTACGGCGTGCTCACGATCGTTGGCGTGACCCTTGGCTTCTTTGGAGTGCTCGATCTGGGAATCGGTGCCGCGGGCACCCGCCAGGTTGCTGCCTACCACGCGCGCAGCGAGCCCGGGCAGGTGAACAAGGTCGTCTCCACGATGCTCGGATTCTACCTGGTGGTAGGCGTCGTGGTGGGGGGCAGCATCATGCTGCTCGCGGACGTGTTCGTCACGCGGTGGCTGTCTATTCCCGCGGACCTGCAGCACACGGCACGGATCGCCTTCTACCTCGCGGGGCCGAGCTTCCTCGTCTCGATTGTCACCGGCGCGTTCGCCTCGATTCCAACCGCGCTGCAGCGCTACGACGTCTCGACGAGGATCGGCATCGCGATCAGCGCCATCAGCACGGTGGTCGTGGTGACACTGCTTGCTCTGGGCAAGGGGCTCGTCGAGATCCAGATTGTGGGCCTGGTGTTGGGCGTGGCTGCGATGCCGGTTCACTTCGTGGCGGCCAAGCGCCTGCTGCCAACGCTTGCCGTGAGACCGCACTGGGACCTCGCGATGTTCCGCGAGCTCTTCAGCTTCGGCGGGTACTTCCTCATCTCGACGATCGGCGTGATGGTGCTCTACCAGCTCGACAAGTTGCTCGTGGGGAACATGCTCGGGGTGGCGGCCGTGACTCTGTACGTCGTTCCGGGAGGGCTGGCGCGCCAGGTACAGGGCCTCACCGCTGCAGCAACAGGCGTTGTGTTCCCCATGTCGGTCACGCTGTTCGAGACCGATCAGCGAGAGCGGTTGCATCGTCTCTACATCGAGGGCAGCCGGATGGTCTACATCCTCATCACGTGCATCGCCGTTCCGCTTGCCGCCTTCGGCGACAGGTTCCTGCGCTACTGGATGGGACCGGAGATCGCGGCCGGCAGCTCGCTGGCGCTCGTTCTTCTGGCCGCCACGTACTACCTGTTGAGCTTCACCGCGATACCCTGGCAGATCGCCAATGGCGCTGGATGGGCGAAGGTGAACGCCCTGTTCACGGTTGCTATGGCGGCAGCGGACATAGGGCTGTTCTTCGTCCTTGTGCCTCGCTTCGGCGTTCCCGGAGCGGCGGCTTCGTACCTCATCGCCGCGCTGCTCGGCGTCCCGATCCTTGTGCGCACGATCGAGCGGCGCGTGCTGGCGATGTCCGGCTTCGAGTTCCTCAAGGTATACTGGCGAATCGGGCTTGTGGGCGCGATCCAGCTTGCTTTGGCGCTGCTCATGCGCCCGCTTTGCGGCAGCCTGCTCACGACCGCCGCGGTGATGCTTGTGTCCGGGGCATCTTTCGTGGGGCTGTACCAGCTGCTGGGTTTCGTACAGGAGAGCGACCGGCAGCTACTGAAGGCGCTGGTGGCGCAGTTCACCGGCAAGCGTGCTCACACGACGTAGTGGAGGCGTGATGATCCCAGTCTACCGGCCCTTCATAGGCGCAACCGAGAAGGCGTACGTCGCCGACGCGGTCGAATCGACGTGGATCTCCTCGAAAGGCGCGTATCTGCAGCGCTTTGAGGAGGGCTTTGCTGCCTTCATCAGTGCCGGTCATGCCGTCGCAACCTGTAACGGCACCGTGTCGTTGCACCTCATCCTCGAGGCACTCGGTCTGGGCGCGGGCGACGAGGTCATCGTGCCCACCCTGACGTACGTGGCCTCGGTCAATGCCATCACATACACCGGCGCCACCCCGGTCTTCGTCGACTCCGACCCGGTGCACTGGAACCTCGACCCCGCCGATGTGGCCGCGAAGATCACGCCGCGCACCAAGGCGATCATGGTCGTGCACCTGTACGGTCATCCCGCCGACATGGATCCGATCCTTGCCCTCGGCCGCGAGCACGGCATCCCGGTCATCGAAGACGCCGCCGAGGCGCACGGCGCCGAGTACCGTGGCCGCCGCGTGGGGGCGATGGGGCTTGCCGGGTCGTTCAGCTTCTTCGGCAACAAGATCATCACCACCGGTGAGGGTGGGATGGTCGTTTCCAACGACGCCGAGTTCGCCGAGCGCTGCCGCCATCTGCGGGGGCAGGGCGTGTCGCCCACGCGCACCTACTGGCACGATGTGGTCGGCTTCAACTACCGCATGACGAACATCGCCGCTGCAATCGGCGTTGCACAACTCGAGCGTGTCGACGACGTGATCGAGACCAAGCGCCGCCTCGCTCATCGATATGTCGAGGCGCTCGCGGATGTCGAGAGCCTCACGCTGCCCCCGGAGATGCCGTGGGCGCGCAGTGTCTACTGGATGGTGTCCGTCCTCGTGGAACCGTCACTCCGTGACCCGCTCATGGCATATCTCAAGGAGCGCGGCATCGAGACCCGGCCGTTCTTCTACCCGGCGCACACGCTGCCGATGTACGAGACGTCCAGCCGCTTTCCCGTTGCCGAGCGCCTCGGCGCATCGGGCATCAACCTGCCATCGTTCCCCGAACTCACCGATGCCGAGATCGACGAAGTGTGCGCGGGCATTCGCGGCTTCATGGCCGAGGGGGCACACGCCCGATGAGCGATCTCGTCGTCTTCGGCGCGGGTGGACTTGCCCGCGAAGTTGCCGAGTACGCCCGGGCGATGTCCGACGCTCCACGCATCGTCGGGTTCATCGACGCGGACGCGTCCCGTGCAGGTGAGGTCCTGAATGGCGTGCCGATTCTCGGTTCTGTTGAGGCGCTCCCTCCCGGGCGACCGCTGCTGGGCGTTGCGGGCGCTGGCAACACCGCGCCGCGCCGGGAGCAGATCCGCGAGATGGAGGCCGCCGGCCTCGACCCGATGCTCGTGGTGCATCCAACCGCCGTGGTACTGCCTTCGGCGACTATCGGACCCGGCAGCATCGTGGCGCCCACCGCAGTGGTGAGTTCGAACGCGGTCGTGGGAGCGCACGTTCTCGTCAACTACGGGGCAACCGTGGGCCACGACGTGCGCGTCGGAGAGTGCGCCGTGGTGGGTCCCGGGTGCCGCGTATCCGGATGGGTGACACTCGAAGATGACGTGTATCTAGGCGCGGGGGCGATCATCTTACCGGGCCTGACGATCGGCCGGGGCGCTGTGGTCGGTGCCGGTGCCGTGGTCACGAGGGACGTACCTGCCGGCATGACTGTCATCGGTGTTCCGGCCCGGTCACGCTGAGGCACCGGTCAGTTCGAGGATGCCGGCCGCGACCGCCGGGTACGACGCGATAGGGAGCAGACTGTCATGAACAACGATCGACCCGCACTGCATGCGGTCATCCTTGCAGGTGGTAGTGGCTCGCGGTTCTGGCCGCTTTCGCGCGAGATGAACCCCAAACAGATGCTCACGATCTTCGGCGGCATCAGCCTGATCGCTCGCGCGGTCCGACGGATCATGCCGTACACCGCGCCCGATGCGGTGCACGTTGTGACCGGGGAACCGCTGTTCGACGAGCTTAGGAACCATCTCATCTCGAACGAGGAGCTATCGCACCTCTCGATTGACTACATGGTCGAACCGATGGGCCGCAACACGGCACCCGCGGTCGCGCTGGCTGCGGCGGTGCTCGTGGAACGGGACCCCGAGGCGATCATGATCATGCTGCCCTCGGATCACCTGCTCGAGGACGGCGAGATGTGGCGCAACACCATCGCGGCGGCCACAGGCCTGGCAGCAGCGGGGCAGATGGTGACGATCGGCCTCAAGCCGTCGCGACCCGAGACCGGCTATGGATACATCCACGCCGGCGATGAGATTCCTGGAAGCATCGTGGGCGAGGTCCGCGGGCATGTGGTGGCGGCCTTCATCGAGAAGCCGGACGCCGAGACGGCCCGGCGCTTCGTTCAGGAGGGCGGCTACCTCTGGAACTCAGGCATGCTGGTGGCGAAGGCCTCGGTGATCCTCGACGAGCTCCGACGTGCGGGTGACGCAGCACGGACGCCCGAGTCGGTCGATGGCCGCCGCATCGCCGATGTGGCCGAGCAGCTTGCCCACCTCGATCGCGCGGAGTGGCTCACCGACGAGGGGCGTGCTCTCTACGGCTCGCTGCCGGCCGTCCCCTTCGACAAGGCGGCGCTGGAAGTCTCGGCGAACGTCGCGGTGGTGCCGACCGATCTCGACTGGTCCGATGTGGGCTCGCTGCTGTCAATCGCGCAGCTTGGCGATGCGGACGCGCGAGGCAACGTGCTCGTTGGCAGGGCATATGACGTCGATTCACGCGGGACGATCGTCTACTCTCCCGACCGCCTGGTCGCCACGCTCGGGCTTGAGGACGCGGTGGTGGTGGATACGGCCGACGCGACGCTGGTAGTGGCAAAGGACCGCGTGCAGGACGTTCGCCTGATCGTCGACATGCTCAAGAAGGTGGGCGCCGAGGAGGTCAGCACGTCGCGGTCCTCGCTACGGCCGTGGGGGAGCTGGACGCTGCTGATGAGGGGCGATGGCTTCCAGATCAAGTCGATCGATGTCTTGGCGGGCAAGCGGCTGTCCGTGCAGAGCCACGAGCGCCGCTCGGAGCATTGGATCGTCATCGCGGGCGAGGCGCGCGTGCTTCGCGGCGAGGAGGAGGTCGTGCTGCACGCGAACGAGTCGGTCTACCTGCCCGCAGGAATCGTGCATCGCCTCGAGAATCCCGGTTCGGCTCCGCTCAAGGTCATCGAGGTAGCGGTGGGCGAGTACCTCGGCGAGGACGACATCATCAGGTACTCCGACGACTACGGGCGCTAACTGCCGTGCTCCGGAACGGGGAGTCAGCCAGTGCGTGATCTGAGCCGGATAGCCGTCATCGATCACGTGAGCCATGGCGGCGTGAGCCGTTTTCTGCTGGCGCTCATCACGCACATGGCGGCGATGCATCCCGAACTCACGCTCGTGTACTACGTGTCGCAGACCAACATCGAGCGCGACGATCTCGAATCGAAGCTCGCCCCGATTCCGAACGTGACGCTTCGTTCGATTCCGTCTCCCATCCAGCCTCCGCAGGAGCCAGGGCTGCCACAGCCCGGGCGCGAGTCTCTCTGGAAGGCCACCGCGGCGGTTCTGAAGGCGGTGCCGCCGCTTCACAAGGTGCTGCTGGGCATGCTCGTATTCGTGAAGAACCTGAAGACGCCACCTCCTCCTGCGTGGTGGGAGTACCGCATGCCGGATGACGTCGTGGCCGAGCTGGGCGAGTTCGATGTGGCCTACTTCGGCTGGCCGTACTACACCGAGCCGGTAAGCTTTCCGACCGCGACGGTGGCCACCTTCCACGACTTCCACTACAAACACTTTCCGGAGTCCTACAGTACTGGCCAGCTGCGCATTCTCGACGCGGATACCACCGAGTGGCTCCGCCGCTGCCGCACGGCGGTGACCTCGACGCACTTCATCCACGACGAGCTTCTGGGGTACTTCCCGCAGGTCTCCGTGCCGGTCGAGATCGTGTACCTCGCCTCGTACGGATTCCACCATCCGGTGGAGGGCGCCGTCGAGGAGGCTGTCGAACGGTTCGGCATCAAGCGTCCGTTCGCGCTCTACAGCGGAGGCTGCAGCGGCCACAAGAACGTGGCCCGGATCCTCGAGGCCGTTGGCATCCTGAAGCAGCAGGGAGCGCCGGTTCACCTCGTCATCAGCGGAGCCGGCACCGATGCCATAGGCCTCACCGCAACGGAGCCGACCATGGACTCCGTCCGCGTGATGAACGAAGCCATCGAGCGCTACGGCCTGGTGCGGGGGGAGGACTACCACCCGCTCGGTTACGTGAGCAACGCGGATGTGGACGCGCTTACGGCAGGCGCCGACCTTGTGGTATCGGCCTCGATGTACGAGGCGGGCTGTGGCCCCGCGATGGACGCCTGGCTGGCCGGCGTGCCCGTGGCGTTCTCGAACATCCCGCCCTTCATCGAGCAGACGGAGCGATTCGGCGTTCAGGCCTGGATCTTCGACCCGCTCGATTCGGCGGATATCGCGGACAAGATGCGCGCGGGCATCCACGAGACGGCACGCTCGGCCGAGATGGTGGCCGCCTCGCTCCATGCGTTCGAGCGGTACGGGTGGGACGACGTGGCGCGTGAGTACTACCGGATCTTCGCAGAGGCGGCCGAGGCGGGGCCGACCGAGCGTATGCTGACACCAGCGCCGTCGCGCCGCAGGTTCTGGTTCCGGCGGACGCTGCGGGGATGGATGGCCTGACGTGGTACGAGAGAACGCGAGGTGCAGGCACGGGGGGCGGTGAGCGGCACCGTATCCACGGACTGCATTCCGCTCGTGCTATCGTGTCGGGGACGAATCGAGCGTTGTGAAGGAGACCGGCGTGACCAAGCGCGCACTCATCACCGGCATCACCGGCCAGGACGGCTCGTACCTTGCCGAGTTGCTGCTCTCGAAGGGCTACAACGTCCACGGTCTCATCCGACGGTCCGCGACCCCCTCGACCGAGCGCATCGAGCACATCCTCGACCAGGTGACGCTGCACGTCGGTGAGCTCACTGACCAGACGTCCCTCGTGGATGCCGTGGAGTCCGCGCAGGCTGACGAAGTCTACAACCTCGCCGCGCAGTCCTTCGTAGGCGACTCGTGGACGATACCAGTCTCCACCGGTGACGTCGATGGCCTGGGTGTGACGCGTCTGCTCGAGGCGATCCGGCGGGTGAAGCCCACGGCGCGCTTCTATCAGGCAGCGACTTCCGAGATGTACGGCAAGGTCCATGAGGTCCCGCAGACCGAGACAACGCCGTTTCACCCTCGCTCGCCGTACGGCGTGGCCAAGGTGTACGGCTACTTCATCACCTTGAACTACCGCGAGAGCTACGGCATGCATGCAAGCAATGGCATCCTCTTCAATCACGAGTCACCCCGCCGGGGCCTCGAGTTCGTGACCCGCAAGATCACCGACCGGGTGGCGAAGATCAAGCTCGGCCTCGCGAGCGAACTTCCTCTCGGCAACCTCGACTCTCAGCGGGACTGGGGCTTTGCGGGCGACTACGTCGAGGGCATGTGGCGCATGCTTCAGCAGGACAACTCGGACGACTACGTACTGGCGACGGGCGAGACGCACACCGTCCGCGAGTTCTGTGAGATCGCCTTCGCTCACGTGGGCCTCGACTACAACGAGTTCGTCAGGATCGACGAGCGTTTCGTGCGACCGGCCGAGGTCGACTTGCTCCTCGGCGATCCCACTAAGGCGCGCGAGAAGCTCGGGTGGACGCCCACAGTGAGCTTCCGCGAGCTCGTGGAGATGATGGTCGACGCCGACCTGGAGCGTCACTCGGGACCGGCCGGCGCGGGCTCTCTCGGCTAGGGCAACGATGCCGAAGCGGGCGCTCATCACCGGCGTCGCCGGGCAGGACGGCTCATATCTGGCCGAGCTGCTGCTCGACCGGGGCTACGAGGTCTACGGCATCGTGGGGCCCGTGCCCGGTGACCTGCTCGACGCTGCGATCGAGAAGGGCGGCGAGCGCCTGCACCTGCTCGACGGCGATCTCACCGACATGGAGTCTCTCCTTGCCTGCGTGAACACGGCCCGGCCCGACGAAGTCTACAACCTCGCGGCGATGTCTTTCGTCGGCGCATCGTGGGAGCAGGCGCTCAAGACCACGGACATCAACGCTGTGGGCGTGTTGCGTCTTCTCGAGGCGCTTCGTCACGAGGCCCCCGGCGCACGCTTCATGCAGGCGGCCTCTGGCGAGGTCTTCGGGCGCGCGGAGGGCGGCCGGGCACAGGACGAGTCCACGCCGCTTCATCCGCGCTCGCCCTACGGCGTGTCCAAGGCCTACGCGCACTTCATCACGCTCAACTACCGTGAGTCCCACGGCATGTTCTGCTCCAACGCGGTGCTGTTCAATCACGAGTCGCCGCGTCGCGGCGTGAACTTCGTGACACGCAAGATCACCGACGGTGCCGCGCGCATCTCGCTCGGGCTGGCAGACGAACTGCTCATGGGAAATCTCGACTCGCGCAGGGACTGGGGATTCGCCGGGGACTATGTGGATGCGATGTGGCGGATCCTCCAGCACGAGGAGCCGGACGACTTCGTCGTTGCCACGGGCGAGGCGCACTCGGTGCGGCAGTTCTGCGAGGTTGCATTCGCCCGCGTGGGGCTTGACTACCGCGAGTACGTGAAGTGCGACGAGCGCTTCCTGCGCCCCGCAGATGTCGACGTGCTCCTCGGTGATGCCACTAAGGCCCGCGAGAGGCTCGGGTGGGAGCCGAAGGTGAGCTTCTGCGACCTCGTCGAGATGATGGTGGACGCCGATCTCGCGCGCCTGAAGGCCACCGAGGCCGCCGACGCCTAGCGCGCGGGCTTCCTGAGACCGAGCGCACGCAGCACCTTCCCGCCCAGACGTCTCACGTTGCGGTAGTTGCTGCCTCGCGCGATCCGGCGCAGGGCGCGCCTCTTGGCCGCATGTCTCGTCCACAGCGGTGACTCCGGCGCCATGGCCGACCGAAGGACCTCGATGATCTCACCACGCTCATAGGTCGTCCGCAGATCGGCCATGTCCTGACGGGCGCGCTCGCCCATCGCTTGGCGCAACGCCGGGTCCTCGGCCAGCCGCACCATATGCTTCGCGGCATCGTCCTCGCTGGGATTCGCCCAGAACACGTCGTGTCCCACGATCGAGGCGTGGTATGACGGGTGCTCGGAGACCACCGGTATGAACTCGTAGTCCACTGCGCACGAGTTCTCATCGGTCATGAAGTCCATGTTGCCTGACCAGCCTGTAGCAATGACCGGCTTGCCGAACGACATCGCCTCCATGAGGCTCAGCCCCAGGCCTTCACTTCGATGGAGCGACACGAGAACGTCGCACGACGCGTAGAGACAGAGCACGTCTCTGTACGCGAGCGTCTCGTGGATGAGCACGATACGGTGGTCGGTCGCAGCCAGCTTCTCCAGGTCGGAGAGCTGACGTGCGAACAGCTCGCGGGCGTCGGAGCCGGAGTTGATCTTGAGCACGAGACACACGTCCGGACGGGTTGGGAATGCCGTGAGGAACGCGCGAACAGCGGCCTCCGGATTCTTGCGGCTGATGTCGCTTGACGCGTCGAAGCTCGAGACGAAGGCGAGCGCCTCGGCGGGAACGCCCCACCGCGCTCTGTCGGGCTCGACATCGTCCGGTACGAACGCGGCCTGCTGGTAGTAGACGCACATCGCCTCGGGCAGTGCGGCGTTGACAGCGTCTTCGACGAAACGGGTGGGTGCGAGCACGATGTCCATCGCGTGGAGAGCCGGCAGCCAGGCTTCTGGGAGCTGGGGCAGCTCCCAGAAGGGAACGCACGCGCTCACCCGGTCCTTCCGGCTCCAGGACGGGTTCATCCAGAGCTGCTCCGCGAGTTGGGGCGGGTTCATGTGGAATAGGTTCAGCGGGTGCGGCGTGGGGTCGGCGTGATCGTGAGCAAGCGGCTGGTACGTCGTGTCGTGACCCTGCCGGTCTCCGCCGGGGTCGACGTCGGCCAGCGCCAGGGGTACGTCCCGCTTGTTCAGTAGCGTGATGGTGTTGCGTGTGGCGATGCCGAGCCCGAAACTGCCCGTTACGTAGCCGATGATGTTGATGCCGAATTGGGCATTCGCCAGGTGGTGAGAGCGCATGTGCGCCGTGGTCCTTTCTTGAGACAGCGGTGTCACCGTTCGGATTCTGGCATAATCGCATCGCTGGATGACAGCCTCGGAGTGTTTTCGGGGCGCTCCCGTCACCCGGTGTCCGCCAAGGCCGCCACGAGTCAGAAGATGCGCAGGACCGTGAATCAGCCCGGACTCCTCTCGATCCTCATCGTCACTTACGATGCCGAGCGCGTGCTGCCCGGCTGTCTCGACTCGCTCATGGCCGAGCCTCCGTCGTGTGAGCACGAGGTCGTGTGCGTGGACAACGGCTCCACCGACGGCACGTGCGCTCTCGTGCGCGAGCGTTACCCATGGGTGTGCCTCGTGGAGAGCGACCGCAACCTCGGCTTTGCGGGCGGCAACCTGCTGGCGGCGGAGCACGCGCGCGGCGATGTGCTGTTGCTGCTCAATCCGGACACCATCGTGCTGTCCGGCGCGCTGGATGCGCTCACGGGGGCGCTTCTCGCCGATGACGCTCGCGCGATCGCCGGCGCGTGTCTGCTGGGCGCTGATGGCGCTCCCGTGACGTCGTGGGGCGACTTCCCGACGGTGGGCTGGGCGATCGCGAACACCGCGCCGTGGGGTGGGGCCGGCATGCGAGTTCGCTCGCGTGTGCGCATGGACGGTAGCTGCGCTGAACTCACGGGGGTGACCCCGGTCGACTGGGTCTCGGGGGCCGCGCTCGCCATTCGGCGTGAGACGTGGAATGGTTTCGGCGGGATGGACGCCGGCTACTTCCTGTACTACGAGGAGACCGACCTGTGCTTCCGTGTGCGCGCGGCGGACAAGGACGTCGTGGTCGTGCCCGATGCACGGATCGTGCACCTCGAGGGCGCTTCGGTGGGCACGCAGACCGTGCGCCAGTACGTGTGGTCAACGCGGAGCCTCATCCGGTTCCTCCGGCGCAACCGCGGTTCACTCGCAGGTGCGGTGGTGAAGCACTGGGTAGGGGATGTGAACATGCTCCTGTGGCTGGTGGCGGCCATCGCCGGGCCGTTCAGCCCCCGTCTGCGCGAACGACGCGAGCGGTACGCTGCACTGATGCGCGTGGGACTCGGCATGCGCACGGCCTACGACCCGCCGGAGGTGCGGCCGTGAGCGATGCGACGACCACGCTTTCAGGGGTGCCCGCGGTCTCGATCGTGACCGCGGCGTACAACGCGGCATCGACCCTCGCCGAGACCGTCTCGTCGGTGTTTGCGCAGACGCGCCCCGACTGGGAACTCGTGATCGTGGACGACGGCTCTACCGACGCGACACGCCAGATCGCAGCGGGGTTCGCCGCCGAAGACCCGCGCGTGCGGGTGGTGTCGCAGGCGAACGCGGGCACGGCCGCGGCGCGCAACGCCGGCGTGCGGGAGGCACGAGCCGAGTGGCTGTGCATGCTCGATGCCGACGACTTGCTCATGCCGACGTTCCTCGAGCGCATGATCGCCTTCCGGGAGGAGCATCCGGGATACGATATCTACTCGCCGGTCACCACGATGCTCCTGCGCGACGGCAGGCGCGTCCCGCTCATGACCGGCCGTGACTGGGAGACGGTGCGCTCGGTTTCGATCGCCAAGCAGATGCGTGAGAGCAGCATCGCGCAGGTGAGCCTGGTGCGCCGTGAGGTCCTCGACCGCGTGGGAGGCTACCGGAGCGTCTACTCGGAGGACTACGACCTCTGGCTGCGTGCGCTCATCCTCGGCGCGCGGCAGCTGCAGGTGCCCGAGGCGTTGTGGGTGTACCGCCGCCAGGAGGGCAGCAAGACCACGGCTCTCGTGCGCGAGGCCGAAAGCATCCTGGAAGTCCTCACCGATGCACGCGCGATGCCGGAGCTCTCGCCCGAGGACCGGGCTGCATGCGACGATGCGATCGTGTTTGCCGAGTCGCGCATCGGCAGGCGGAACCTCGAGGAGGCGCTGTTGCGCGGCGAGTACGCGGGCGCCCGTGCGGCGTATGTGCGCCACCGCCGGGCGTTCCCGGGAGCGGGCAAGTACGCCCTCGGCTTTGCGCTCATGATGCTGAGCCCGCGCCTGTACGCACGGATCAAGGCCGGGCGCATGGTGTAGCGCGCCTGCGCGCGACACCGAGCCGTTGACCGTGTCCTGTCCCTTCGGCGCGCCTCACTGCTACCATGATGAGGCTCGCGCCGCGACGCGCGCGGGCATCCGGATGGGGAGATCGATGAATCTGCTGGTCACCGGTGGGTGTGGCTTCATAGGCACGAACCTCGTGCGGCACGCTCTGCTCGAGGGTGGGCACGCGGTCACCAACGTCGACTTGCTCACGTACGCGGGCAACCGCCACTCGCTCTCCGATCTCGAGGGCTCGGCGGGCTATGAGCTTGTCGTGGCCGACATCTGCGATGCCGACGCGATGCGTGAGGTCTTTGCGCGCGTCCGCCCTGACGCCGTGCTGCACCTTGCTGCCGAATCGCACGTGGACCGTTCGATCGATGGCCCGGACGCATTCGTGCGCACCAACGTCGTTGGGACGTCCACGCTTCTGCAGGTGGCACTCGAGCACTGGCGCTCGCTCGAGCCCGTGGAGGCAGCGGCGTTCCGCTTCATCCACGTCTCGACCGACGAGGTGTACGGCAGCCTCGGCGCAAACGATGCGCCCTTCACCGAGGACACCAAGTACGACCCGCACTCACCGTACGCGGCGAGCAAGGCGGCCTCGGACCACCTCGCGCGTGCCTGGCACGACACGTACGGGCTGCCGGTCATCGTCACCAACTGCTCGAACAACTACGGGCCGTACCAGTTCCCCGAGAAGCTCATCCCGGTGATCGTCTTGAAGGCGCTCGCCGGGGAGCCGATCCCCGTCTACGGCGCAGGCGACAACGTACGCGACTGGCTGTACGTGGAGGACCACGTCCGCGCGCTCTTGCGCGTGCTCAAGGAGGGCGCACCGGGCCGGACGTACAACATCGGCGGCAACAACGAGATGCGCAACATCGATGTCGTGCGCCGCGTGTGTGCGCTGCTGGATGAGATCGCTCCCGCCGAAGACGGCCGGCCATACGGCACGCTCATCACCTTCGTCACGGACCGGCCGGGCCACGACAAGCGCTACGCCATCGATGCTACGCGCATCACCGCCGAACTCGGCTGGACGCCGACCGCGGATGCCGAAGGCGCGCTCGGCGCCACGGTCCGCTGGTACGTGGAGCACCGCGACTGGTGGGAGCGTATCCTTCGGGGGGAGTACCGCCTGGAGCGCATCGGTCTCGGCACCGCTGGCGCAGACAGCGAGGAGGGCTCGTGAAAGGCATCGTCCTGGCAGGGGGCGCCGGCACGCGACTCCATCCGGTCACCCTCGGCACGTCCAAACAGCTGCTGCCCGTCTACGACAAGCCGATGATCTACTACCCGCTCTCGGTGCTGCTGCTCGCCGGCATCCGCGAGATACTGGTGATCACCACGCCGACCGACCAGCCCGCGTTCCAGCGGCTGCTGGGCGATGGTTCGCAGTGGGGCGTGAGCATCAGCTTTGCGGTGCAGCCCGCTCCCGAGGGGCTCGCACAGGCATTCATCATCGGCGAGGAGTTCCTCGACGGCAGTCCTGCCTGCCTCGTGCTGGGCGACAACATCTTCTACGGCACGGGAATGGTCGAGATGCTGCAGGGCGCCCGCGAGGATGCAGAGCGTGGAGGGGCGGTCGTCTTCGGCTACAAGGTGCGCGATCCGGAGCGGTACGGTGTGGTTGAGTTCGACGACGCGGGCACCGCGCTGTCCATCGAGGAGAAGCCGGCCGAGCCACGCTCGTCGTTCGCGGTCACGGGGCTCTACTTCTACGATTCGCGCGTCTGTGAGATGGCCCGGAAGGTGATGCCGTCGGCCCGGGGCGAGCTTGAGATAACGACGCTCAACAACCTGTATCTTGCCGACGGCAGCCTCCATGTACGTGTGATGAGCCGCGGCATGGCA
Source organism: Coriobacteriia bacterium (assembly GCA_030652115.1). Lineage (NCBI taxonomy): Bacteria > Bacillati > Actinomycetota > Coriobacteriia > Coriobacteriia bacterium. Next base: position 71,564 of record JAUSBK010000008.1, read on the forward strand.
TGGCTCGACACCGGCACGCCCGACTCGCTCATGGAAGCCGGCGCGTTCGTGCAGACGATCGAGAAGCGCCAGGGCCAGAAGGTGGCGTGCCTCGAGGAGGTCGCCTACCACATGGGCTACATCGATCGCGACGCCCTGCGTGCGGCCGCGGCGAAGGCCACGGCCGACTACTACCAGTACCTGCTCGATCTGTAGAAGGAGCCACCATGATCGATGGAGTGAAGGTCAAGGACCTGAAGGTCGTTCCGGATGAGCGCGGTCTGCTCATGGAGATGTGGCGCAGCGACGACCCGGACTTCCAGAAGTTCGGGCAGTGCTACGTGACGATGGTCTACCCGGGTGTCGTGAAGGCCTGGCACTACCATGAAAAGCAGACCGACCACTTCGTGTGCGTCGGCGGCATGGCGAAGGTCGTGTTGCACGACCGCCGCGACGGCTCACCGACTTTCGGCGAGACGAACGAGTTCATCATCGGCTGGCAGCGCCAGCGGATGGTGATCATCCCCAAGGGCGTCTACCACGGGTTCACCCCCGTGGGCACGGAGCCGGCGATGATCGTCAACGTTCCCACCGAGCTGTACGCCTACGACGACCCGGACGAGTACCGCAGGCCGTTCGACGACCCGGAGATCGGCTACGACTGGAGCGTGAAGAGCGGGTGACGCGCTTTCTCATCGCGGGCGCCAGCGGAATGCTCGGCACCGCGCTGCAGACGGTGCTCGCCGAGCGGGGAACCCGCTTTGAAGCCCCGCCTGAGGCCGAGTTCGACATCACCGATCCCGCTGTGATCGCCTACCAGGTGCGGCGGTTCGCCGCCACGGTCGGTGAGGGGGAGCGCGGCGTCCTCGTGAACGCTGCGGCTTACACCAACGTCGAGATGGCCGAGGACCACCCCGACGTGGCGTTCCGGGTGAACGAGCACGGCGCGCGCCTGCTCGCCGAAGCGGCACGCGATGCCGGACTCGGGTTCGCGCATGTCTCGACCGACTTCGTCTTCGACGGCACGAAGCACGGGGCCTATGACGAGTACGACGAGCCGGCCCCGCTTTCGATCTACGGGATGTCCAAGCTCGCCGGCGAGCACGCAGTGCACGCTGCCTACGCGTTCGCGCTCGTCGTGCGCACCGCCTGGGTCTTCGGCGAGGGCGGCGCGAACTTCCCCGTGAAGATCCTCGACCTTGCCGGGCGTACGTCGGTACTCAAGGTCGTGACCGATGAGGTGGGCTCGCCCACCTACACGATCGACCTCGCCCGGGGCATCATCGCGCTCGTGGACGCGGAGGCGCACGGTCTCTACCATCTCGCGGGCGAGGGTTCGTGCAGCCGATTCGAACTCGCCGAAGCGGTGCTCGAGCTTGCGGGTCTGGCCAACACCATCGAGCCGGTGCTTGCCGCCGCGTTTCCGACGCGCGCAGCCCGCCCGGCCAACTCGACGCTCGACTGCTCGAAGGCGGCCTCACTCGGCGTTGCGATGCCGCCCTGGCGCGACGCGCTGGGGCGCTTCATCGCGAGTCGCGGCGGCGAGACGGAGGCCTGAGGTGGCCACGATCGGCATCGACGTCACCGCACTCGCCACGAGCGCGTCGGGCGGGATCGGGGCATCACAGTGGGCGACCATGCGCGCACTCGCCCGTGCTGGTTCCGAGCACCGGTTCATCATGTACTCCACGGCTACGCCGGTCGTGCCGTTCACGGAGCAGCCGCTGTATCTCAAATGGCCCCTGCGTTTGGGCTCAGGTTCGAGCGCGCGCTCCAACATCGTGTGGATGCAGACCGGCGTGAACCGCATGCTCGCTGCAGACCACGTGGACCTCTTCTGGAGCCCACGACACCTGCTGCCGTTCCGGGCCCGAGGTGTGGCGACTGTGGCGACGGTGCAGGACTTCTGGCACCTTCATCATCCCGAGCAGCAGCCGCTCGCCAACCGCACGATGAACAGGCTGCTGATCTCGCGGATCCTGAAGCGCGCCGATCACATCGTGACCACCTCGCAGGCCGTGGCCGAGGATGCGTTCGCCCACTACCACGTATCGCGCGGTCGCCTCACGGTCGTCCCGCTCGGCGTGGATGCCGAGGTGTTCCGGCGCATGCGCGGCGAGGAGGTGGGCCGCGTGCTCGAGCGCTACGGAGTCCCCGGCAGGTTCCTGCTCGCGCTCGACGTCTACAACCCTCGCAAGAACTTCTCCGCGGTGCTCGAGGCGTTCGCCCGGCTGCCCCGGGATCTCAGGTCGTCTTTGCACCTGATCGGACTCGGCCGTCGCCGTGCGAGTGCCGAGGCCACGTCACCGGCCGCACTTGCCGAGCAACTCGACATCGGCGATCGGCTCGTGCTTGCAGGAGACGCACCGCTCGAGGAGCTGGTGGCGCTCTACAACGGGGCCGAGGCGCTGCTGTACCCGTCGGTGTACGAAGGCTTCGGCATGCCGGTGCTCGAGGCGATGGCATGCGGCTGTCCGGTGATCACCTCGGACCGCTCGTCGCTGCCGGAAGTCGCCGGAGGCGCGGCGCTGCTGACCGACCCCACCGATCCGGACGCGCTCGCCGAAGCCATCGTGACGATCGCGCGAGACGCGGCCCTGCGCGGGCTGCTCGTGCAACGCGGTGGACAGCGCGCCGCCTCGCTCACGTGGGATGCCACCGCCGCCGGCATGCTGGCCGTCTTCGACCGGGTGCTCGCGGCCCGCGCCGGCACGGGGAGTGCGTGATGCGCATCCTCCTCGACTGCCGCATGGCCGAGTGGAGCGGCATCGGCCGCTACTGCAAAGGGCTCGTGCGCGCGCTCGCAACGCTCCCGGACGTCGAGGTCGTGCAGATGATCGCCGCTGGCGCCGAGCCGCCGGTCTCCTCGGCCGAGGTGGTGGAGGCACGCCACCATCCCTTCACGATGCGCGGCTCCTCGGAGTTCGGCCGCATCGCGCGCGCGACGTCGCCGGACCTCACGCACGCCCTCCACTTCCCGACGCCGGCGCCGGCGATCCACCCGCTGGTGGTCACCATCCAGGACCTCACGCCGCTTGCCGTGCCGGGTGTGATGCCGTCGCGGCTCAGGCGGGCGGTCTACCGTCGGTCCATCCGCCGGGCGGTGCGTACTGCAGACCGCATCCTCACGCCCTCCGAGTACTCGGCGGGCGACGTGGTGCGCTTCTTCCCGGAGGCGGCCGGACGCATCACGCCGGTGCTCCTCGCCGCCGACGACTTCACGGCCGGTCCGGTCGGCGTGCTGCCCGAGTGGCTCGATGGACATCGGTTCGTGCTGTCGATGGGCAACACGAAGCCGCACAAGGACCTGCCGACGCTTCTGCGCGCGTTCGCAGCGCTGACCGATACGTCGCTCACGCTGGTGCTCTCGGGAGTCGACCCCGGTGACTATGTCGCCTCGGTACTCGGCGACGATCCTGCGGCCGCCAGGGTGCGGTTCACCGGCCGAATCTCCGACGACACGTTGCGGGCGCTTTACGCCTCAGCCGAGCTGCTGGCGTACCCGTCGCTCTACGAGGGGTTCGGCCTGCCGCCGCTTGAGGCGATGGGGTTCGGCACGCCGGTCGTGGTGGCCGAGGCGGCGTCGGTTCCCGAAGTCGTGGGGGACGCCGCGCTCACGATCGAACCGGGCGATGTCCGCGCGCTCACGGCAGCCATGGCGGACATCCTTGATGACCCGGCGCTCGCCGTCCGGTTGGCCGACCTCGGCCGTTTGCGTGCGAGCGAGCTCACGTGGCGACACACAGCCGAGCGAACGGCTGCGGTCTACCGCCAGGTCATCGGCTGAGTCCTCATCGCTTGAACGCACGCCCCGTTACTGTCCTGTGATACCGCTTCGGCGCGCGATAAGGCAGAATGTGAGGGCGGCGCGTGCCCGCCGACCACGAAGCATCTCATTCGTACGGGAGTGATCATCCATGTGCGCAGAACCTGCCACCATCACGTTCGGCACCGACGGCTGGCGTGCCGTCATCGGCGACGACTTCACCTATGCGAACCTGCGCCGGGTAGCCGATGCCGCCGGTCGCGTCTTCGCTGCGGACAATCCGGGCGGCCTCGTCATCGTCGGCCACGACACCCGTTTCGAGGCAGCGAGCTTCGCGAAGGCAGCCGCCGAGGTCCTGGCAGCGCACGGGCTGCGCGTGCGGCTCACCGATCGCTACCTGCCCACGCCGGCGCTGTGCTGGTCGGTCAAGAACGACGAGGCGGCCATCGGCGGCGTGATGCTCACCGCGAGCCACAATCCGGCGCCCTACCTCGGCTTCAAGCTGCGCATGGCCGACGGCGGTGCGAGCCCCGTCGAGTTCACGGACCGCGTGGAAGCCGAGCTCAAGCCGGAACCGCCGGAACGTGACGCAGATGCCGCGGCGCGGGTCGAGATCGTCGACCTGGTCGGCCCGTACCTCGAGGCGCTCCGCACCATGGTGGATGCGAACCTGATCGCGGAGGCGAACCTTCGCGTGGCGGTCGATCCGCTGTACGGCGCGGGTCAGACGTACCTTGCCGAGATGCTCCGCTCCTTCGGCGTGGACGTCGTGGAGCTTCACGGCGAGCGCAATCCCGGATTCGGCGGGCTGCATCCCGAGCCGATCCCGCCGCACATCGACGAGGTGCGCGCGTACGTGCGCGATCACGGTCTCGATGCCGCGTTCATCACCGACGGCGACGCGGACCGCATCGGTGCGGCCGACCGCAACGGCAACTTCGTGAACCCGCACCGCATCATCGCGCTCATCGCGCGTCATCTCGTGGAGGACCGCGGCATGCGCGGGCGCATCGTGAAGACGCTCTCCACAAGCGTGCTCGTCGACCGCCTCGGCGCCCGTCTCGGCAGCGAGGTCACCACCACGCCGGTCGGCTTCAAGTGGATCTACGCCGAAATGGTGAAGGGCGACGTGCTGGTGGGAGGCGAGGAGAGTGGCGGCATCGGCATCCCCTCGCATGTGCGCGAGCGTGATGGGCTGCTCATGGCGCTGCTGCTCGCCGAAATGATGGGGCAGCGCAAGATGGGCCTCGGCGAGCTTGTGGACGACTTGCTCGCGCTCACCGGTCCCATGGAGTACAACCGCATCGACCTCAAGCTCGACCCGGCCGTGAAAGACGCGTTCGTGGCGGCAATGCCGTCGATTGCACCGGCTGAGATAGCGGGTCTCGAGGTCCGCGAGATCATCCGCGCCGACGGGATCAAGTTCCTGCTGCCCGACGATGCGTGGCTGTTGCTGCGCACCTCGGGCACCGAGCCGCTCGTGCGCATCTATGCCGAGGCCTCGAACGCCGGCGTCGTCGACGAGCTGCTCGCCGCAGGACGTGCGCTCGTCACGGGTGCCTGACGAAGGAACGCCGCTGCTTATGCGTGTGACGATGGTCAACAAGTACTACCCACCGCACCTCGGCGGCATCGAGTTCCACATGCGCGACCTCGCAACCGCGCTCGTGGCGCGCGGCCATTCGGTCAGGGCGCTCGTGGCCAACGAGGGGCGTGAAGCTGTCGCCGAGATGGTGGACGGCGTCGAGGTCGTGCGACTCCGCCGTGCCTTCGCGTACGCTTCCACGCCTGTCGCCTTCGGAATGAGGACCGCGATCGCGCGCGAGGCGGTGCGCACCGACCCGCCGGACCTGTTCCACCTGCACTTCCCGTATCCGTGGGGCGAGGTGTCGTGGCTTGCGGCGGGCGGCGGGCGAGGGGCGAGTTCGGGCGGGCGGCCGAAGTCCACGATCCCGACCGTGCTCGCGTATCACAGCGACGTGGTGCGCCAGAAGGCGTTGCTCGCCCTGTACGCTCCCATCCTCCGCCGTGTCCTCGATCGGGTGGACGTAGTGTTCGCCTCGTCGCCGAACATGGTGGAGCACAGCCCGTTCCTCTCTCAGATACCGGACAAGTGCCGGGTGATCCCGTACGGCATCCACGTGGAGCGCTACGCGGACACGCCGGAGCTCACCGCCCGCGCCGCTGCGCTGCGTGCGGGGCACGACCGCCCGATCGTGCTGTTCGTCGGTCGTCTCGTGTACTACAAGGGCCCTGAGGTGCTCGTGCGTGCAATGGCCGACGTGGACGCTGACCTCGTGGTCATCGGCCGCGGTCCGCTCAAGCCAGAGCTCGAGGCGCTTGCGGCGTCTTCGGGCATCGCCTCGCGCGTGACGTTCCTCGACCCCGTCGACGATGACGAACTCGCGGCCTGGTACCACGCGGCGGACATCTTCTGCCTGCCGAGCGTGGCGCGCTCTGAGGCATACGGGCTCGTACAGCTCGAGGCGCACGCCTCGGGCACGCCCACCATCTCGACCACGCTCACCACGAGCGTCCCGTTCGTGAACGCTGACGGCGTCACGGGACTCACCGTCCCGCCCGGCGACGTGCCGGCGCTTGCCGAGGCGCTCCGGGCGCTCGTGGACGATGAGTCGCTTCGCACGCGCCTCGGGGCGCAGGCCCGCGAGCGGGCACGTGCCGAGTTCTCGATCGACCGGATGGTCGACCAGACGCTGCAGGCGTACGCCGAGCTGGGGGTGAACGTCTAGATGGTGCGCGGCAGGTTCATCGTGCTCTCGGTCGTGCTCGACGCACTTCTGGTGAATGCGGGCATCGTAGCCGCGTTCTTCATCCGCTTCGGCGGCGAGCTGCCCACGTTCAACTTCTCGCCGTACGTGGCCCTCGCGCCGCTCATCACGGTGCTGTACCTCGCAGCGGGCTACATCTTCGGTCTCTACGAGCCGGAGCGCACCGAGGGCACGTGGGAACTCGTGCGCGCTGCGTTCCAGGCAGTCACGCTCGGCTTGGTGCTCACCGTCGCGGTCGCGTTCTTCGCCGGCCCGAACTTCTTCTCGCTCAGCCGTCTCGTGCTGCTGATCGCGTGGACCGTGCAGTTCGGTTTGCTGGTGGGCTGGCGCGTCACGCTCCTTCGCTTCACCTCTGTGCTCTGGCCGGAGCAGCGCATTCTGATCGTGGGGACGAGCGACCTTGCGGTGGAACTCGCCACCGAACTCGAGCAGCGCGCCGGCTGGGGCTACCGCGTGGTCGGGCTCGTTCGGCGGGCGGAGCCGGAAGCGGAGGTCGCCTCGGCCTTCCCCGTGCTCGGCACCGCGCACGACATCGCCCAGATCGTGGCACGAGAGGACATCGACCGCGTCATCATCGCGAGCCCGGTCGCACACCGCGAGCTCATCGAGGACATGGCGCTCTCGAGCGAGTTCGACGTGCGCGTGGAGGTCATCCCCGAGCTCTACGAGATCTTCATCGGCACTGTGGACAGTACGGTCTCGGACATCCCGCTCATGGAGCTCACACGTCCCGCCGCGCCCGGCTGGTACCTGAGCACCAAGCGGCTGATCGACATTGGGACCTCGCTCGTATGCCTCATCATCCTCACGCCGATCCTGCTGCTTGTGGTGCTGGCGATCCTCGTTACCATGGGCTGGCCGGTCTTCTTCACGCAGGAGCGGGTGGGTCGTCACGGTCGGTACTTCAACGTGATCAAGTTTCGTACGATGGTCAAAGACGCCGAGGCCGCTTCGGGTCCGGTTCTCGCGGAGGAAGCCGATCCGCGCATCACGCCGCTCGGCCGGTTCATGCGGGCCACGCGTATCGACGAGCTTCCGCAACTGGCGAACATCCTCGTGGGGCAGATGAGCTGGGTCGGCCCCCGTCCGGAGCGACCGTTCTTCGTCGACCAGTACATTCATGAGATTCCCGGGTACCGCGAACGTTTCAAGGTGAAGCCGGGCGTCACCGGGCTCGCCCAGGTGAGCGGCGGCTACGCCACCACTCCCGAGCGTAAACTCAAGTTCGACCTCATCTACATGTATCATCAGAATCTGCTGATGGACCTCCAGATCCTCGTCGAGACCGTGCGCGTTGTGCTGACCGGTCGCGGCGCCCGATAGGAGCATGCGCGTGGCCGGGGGCAAGAGACAGAAGGGCGCTCCGGCGCCTGAGAAGCGAGCGGCGCACGCGGCCGCTCGCGATGCTGTCGTCGCCGCGCCGGGCATGGACCTCTGGGATCGCATTGCGTGGGCGTGCCTGCATATCCTGGTCGTTCTCGTTCCGCTCGCCATGTCCAACCTCGGCCCGTTCAGCAGAGACGGCGTGCCGTTCACTTACGACCAGTTCGATATTCTGAAGGTGTTCTTCGAGCGCGGCCTCATGATCGTGGCCGTGTCGGCATGGCTCGTCGGCCTGCTGCTCCGGGGCGGGCGCGTGCGGTTCACGCGCGGCGAGTGGGTGCTGCTCGCGTTCCTCGGCTGGCTGATTCTCACCACCGTGCTGTCGGTACATCCGGCCACCGCGCTCTTCGGCAAGTACCGGCGCTTCGAGGGCCTGCTCTCGTTCCTCACCTACGGCGCCGCGTTCTTCATGAGCCTGCAGCTCGCAACCAGCGCATCGCGAGTGCGCTCGCTCGCGCGGACGCTCGCCATCGGCGGGTTCCTCGTGGCGGCATACGGGGCGCTGCAGGTGATAGGGACCGTGGGCCTCGGTGCGGCCAAGGTCCTGCAGCCGCTCGCCGCGGTCCTTGCGGCTGCGGTACCCATCGTTCTCATCTACGTGGCGATCGCGCGAGCGCGGGGCGACCGTGACGTGCAAGTGGCCTGCTGGGCCGGGGCTGCCATAGCGCTCGTGGCCGGCGTCATGATGGCCTTCGGGCTGTCCCAGAACATCGACGTTGCGGTCGCCACCGGCGCACAGTCCGTCGCGCTCGACCCCATCAGGTGGGGGTCGCTTCCGTTCGAGTCCAATCGCGCGTTCTCGACCTTCGGTAATCCCGATCTGCTGGGCGGCTACCTCATCTTCCCGTTCGCGGTGACCCTCGGGCTGGCTCTTTCGGAGAAGCATCCTCTGTGGCGGTCGGCCTACTGGTGGTTCACCCTGCTCAACGTCTTCGTAGGCATCACCTCCTACGTCCGGGGTGCCTGGATCGGCGCCGTCGTTTCGCTCGGCCTCGTCGTCTTCGCGTACCGCCGAAGTACCCGGGACACAGATCTGAAGCTCACACCGATCGATCTGACATACATCTTCGGTACGATCACGGCGGCTGTCGCCGTGGTGGTCGCAAGCTCGCTCAGGCCCGACGTGGTGCGCAACGTGGTCACCCGCGTCATCTCGATCTTTCAGTTCGACCAGGGGAGCGCGCAGACGCGCTTCCAGATCTGGGAGGCGGCGCGCTCGGCCATCGCCGAGCGTCCGGTCTTCGGCTGGGGCGCGGACACGTTCCGCCTGCTCTTCCCGATGTTCAAGCCGAAGGAGTACGTGGAGGCGGCCGGTTACCTGTCGGTCGCGGACAACGTCCACAACTACCCGCTGCAGCTGGCGAGCGGCATCGGGATCCCCGGGGCGCTGCTCTTCTACGGCGCCATCATCGTGGCGCTCGTCATCGCGGCACGGACGGCGTTCGAGAAGGGCGGCGCGGGTCGGAACCTGGTGCTCGCGGGCCTCTGGGCCGCGGTCGCCGGGTATGTGGTCCATCTGATGTTCGGGCTGTCGGTCACGGGCTCCACGATCATGATGTGGCTCGCGATGGGCGTGTTGCTGAGTACCACGTCGGTCGAGCATGAGGTCAAGGCGCCCTCGTGGCAGGCGCTCGGCGTGGGTGCCGCTGTCGTGCTGTGCCTCCTCGGCACGATCCTCAACGTCAGGTATATCGCCGCCGATACCCACTATCTCGCGGGTCGCGTGCTCACCACCGGCACCGACCGCGTGGCTGAGATCGAACGCGCGATAGAACTCAACCCGTACAACGACATGTACCGGCTCGAACTCGGCACGGCCTGGCGCGATCTGTTCAAGTCCTCGGCCGCGCAGTACCTGGAGACCGTCACCGCGGGCGCGCCGGACAGCGCAGTGCTCTATCGGGCGCTCGACTACTACACGCGTGCCGAGGCCGCGTACGAGGACATGATCCGCTACGTCCCACAGGAGTACGACACGTATGTGTTCCTTGCGAATCTGCACAACGAGGCGGCGACGTACATCAAGTCCGACTATGCGGAGCGGGCCGTGGACGTCGCCGAGCGCGGGATCGCGGTGGAAGAGTACGGCCCCGCGATACGCGTCCAGGCCGCAATGGCCTACCTGCTGCTCGACCGTCCGGACGAGGCGGTCGCGGAACTCGAGGTCGCCACGGAGCTCGACCCGAACTACACTCAGGCGTTCATGATCCTGGCCGAGGCCTACGAGCGCACGGGTCGCATCGACGAAGCGCGCGCGGCGCTCGTGCATGTTCTGGAGCGCTATCCAACCAACGCCGAGGCGCAGGCAGCACTCGATTCGCTCGAGGCCAGTGCCGCGGATTCGACCGGACAGTAGGGGGACGTTCATGCCTTATCGTGCGGGGATACCCGAGACGACCATCCAGCGTCTGCCGATGTACCTGCGATGTCTCCTTGACGCGCAGAGCCAGCGGTTGCCGCTGGTGAATTCGGCGGTTCTCGCGGAGATGTGCGGGACGAACGCGGCGCAGATCCGCAAGGACTTCTCGTACCTCGGGGAGTTGGGGACGCGCGGCATCGGTTACGACGTGGATGCTCTCATCGTGTACATCTCGAGAGTCCTCGGCATCGACGAGTTGCGGCGGGTCGTCCTTGTCGGCTACGGACGTTTCGGAAGCGCGCTGCTGGGATACCCTGGCTTCACCGAGCGCGGGTTTGAGATCGTTGCCGTGCTCGACGCCGACCCGGCGAAGATCGGCACGTTGGCCGGAGACGTGGCGATCTCCGATGTGGCCGACCTTGAAGACGTGGTCGTCGCCACCGGCGCGGAGATCGCCGTTCTCGCAACTCCGGCCCCGGCAACGCAGGCGCTCGCCGACCGGCTCGTGCGGGCCGGGATCCGCGGCGTCTTGAACCTTGCACCGGTGCGCCTCACGGTGCCCGACGACGTATCGGTTCGCCACGTCTGCCTCTCGACGGAACTGCAGGTGCTGTCGTTCCATCTGGCACAGAAGGCGCTGTAGTCCGAGAGCCCGATCTGCGGGGATTGGAGTCATGGGTGGCACGAGCACGACGCGAGGCTGATTCCGACACATCGGCTGCGGTGACTGACGCATCCCCGGCCGATTCCGTTGGAACCGACGAGCCGGTCGAAGCCGCGGGCGAACTGATCCCGGGCTGGCTGGCGCTGCTCGTTCTCGTCTTGCTGCTTGCGGTCGCCGGACTCGGCGGCTATCTGATCCGTGGCGCCATGACCGACGAGACGATCGACACGCCGACCGAGCTCACCGTTCAGGAGAAGGAGCTGCAGGCCGAGAGCAATCCTGACGACCCGGAGGCGCTGCTGGCGCTCGGCTATGCCTACCAGCAGGAAGGGCGTCATGAGGAGGCGCTCGACCTCTACGAACAGGCGCTCGAACTCGACCCCGTCAACACCGGCGCCCTCTACAACAAGGGTGTTGTGCTCGGTTTGCTCGGCCGGGACAAGGATGCCGAAGTTGCGTACTGGGATGTCATGGAGGTGGCGCCGGACCACGCGCTAGCCGCCAAGGCGCTCGGCCAGTACTACGTGGATAAGAAGCAGTACAAGTCGGCGCTCATCGCGCTTGAGCCTGTGATCGCGGCCCAGCCGCAGTACGCGGACCTGCAGTATCTGGCGGGCTACTCGTGCGAGCAGCTCAACATCGACAACACCGCGATCGAGTACTACCGAGGTGCGCTCACCTACAATCCCGACTACCAGGAGGCCAAGGACGGGCTCGACCGCCTTGGCGCGACGGAGCAGCCGCAATGACAGCACCATCTCTCGACGACATGCTCGCCTCGCTTCCGGAAGGCGAGGACGCCGGATCGCCGTCCGACTTCCTCGCATCGGCCGAGGCCCCCGAGGGAGTCGCGCCCGCGATCGAGGAGGGCTGGGAGGACGCGGATCCCGGCACCGGCGATGAAGCGTCCGCCGACGACGGAGGGCCGGTCCGCCGCCGGGGCTTTGCGCTGACGCCCCGGCGTGCGTTCGGTCTCCTCGCGATCGTGCTCGCGCTCATCCTCGCTGGCCTGGTCGCGTACCTCTTCTGGTTCGTTGGGCGTCCCGAGTCACTGGTGGATCTCCCCGCGGTCCAGGGCGTGGAGCCCGTCTGGCAGGTCTTCGGTCCCGGTGAGGGGGATGTCCCTCTGTTCGACCGCCCGATGGGCGTGGCGGTGGGCGAGGGTGACCGGATCTACGTGACCGACAGCGGCAACAACCGCGTCTGCATGTTCGACGCGAGTGGGCGGTACCTCGGGCAGTTCGGGTCGCTCGGGATCGCAAAGCCCGCCGCAGGCTACGAGGCCACCTACGTGGCCGGGTCGCTCAACTACCCGGTAGGCATCGACGCCGATGACGACGGGAACGTCTACGTCGCGAGCTTCTACAACGACTCCATCGAGGTCTTCGACGCCGAAGGCAACCCGCTGCGCCGCTTCCCGGATCCCGCCTCTTCGGTAGGCAGGGGCAGTTCCGGCTACGGCGGGACCGGCATCGCCGTCACCGACGTGGCCGTGAGCGGTGATCGCGTCTACGCTCTCGACGCGTACCAGGTGTTCGTGTTCACCACGGAAGGTGAGTACGTCGGGCAGTGGAGCAAGCCCGGCACGAGCCCGGGCGATCTGGACCATCCGAACGGCATCGCGGTGAGCGATGACGGGCAGGCGATCTACGTCTCGGACTCGAATCACAGTCGTGTCACGGCGTTTTCGAGCGACGGTGACGTGCTGTGGCAGGTGGGCGACATCTCCGGAGGCATCTCTGACCGGGAGTCCGGTGCGTTTGAACTGCCGCGCGGTCTCGCGGTCATGTCCGACGGTTCGGTGCTCGTGACAGACGCCTTCGCATTCTCGCTTGTCCGGATCAGTGCCGAGGGCGACGTGGTCGCCACGTACGGTGAGCGGGGAGTGGATCCCGGGCAGTTCAACTTCGCCAATGATGTCGAATCATTCCGAAGTTTCGTCGTAGTTGCCGATAAAGAGAATGGACGCATTCAGGTGGTGCGTCTGGTGAACTAGGCTGGTGTGTCCAGGGACACATCGTCTGGTATCATCAATCGTGTCTGCGTTCGTTCATCGTTCACGGGGGTTTCAGCGTGCCGTTCAGGCGGGGGCTGTTCATAACATGCGTGCTCGTCGCGGTCGTCGCGATCACGGCCCCAGCATTCGCCTATGACGAGGTCACCAGTGGCAAGAGCTGCATCGAGTGCCACGGCGTAGCTAACCCCGCATCAGGCAACGAGTCCTTCGGCCCGCATAGCGGGTACCTCACCACCACCAACAAGTGCGCCGCCTGTCACACCGTGCACAACGCACCGGCGGGCGGCATCCTGCTCCTGCCGGCGGCGACCATCAAGGGAACGTGCGAGACCTGCCACGATGGGACTGCAGGCGGCGGGGTGTACGGGGTCCTCGCCGCGCGGGTTCCGGCCGTGACCGTTGCTGCCGCGCACGACATAGACCAGACCAACCTCGTGCCGGGCGGTGGGTCGGACGGGGGTTCGGCAACGCCCACCTTCTCGGGCGCCAGTGGCAACCTTACCTGCACCGACTGCCACGCACCGCACAGCGCGAGCGTGGTCGACCCGTTCACCGGCGATCGGGCGCGATCCTCGGCGTACATGGCACTCGGCCCGACGGTGGTCTCTTCGCGCCTGCTCAAGCAGCGTCCCACTTCGATACCTGTCGCTGCGGCCAACGTCACCAAGTACGGCTCGGACTGGTGCGGCGCATGTCACGTGGGCAGGCTCTCCGGCTCAGGGATGCCGAACAACCATCCGGTCGAGTCCACGGTGAACCCGCCGGACAGCGGTTTGGCCGATCTCTTCTACTACGAGCGCATCGCGCGTGTCACCGGCGTGGGCGTAGGTACGACTGAGATCGCGACACTCGGCAAGAACAACGGCGGCTACGTGATGCCCGATCCGCGCACTGCGCATCAGAACGGTCATGACCCGATCTGTCAGCAGTGTCACGAGGACGCTCGCAGCGTCGGCAACGACACGGTCAACTTCCCGCAGCGCCTCGACACCAGTCCCTCGGAGGCATTCACGCTTACAGCGGTGGACGGTCTCACGACGACCGACAACCCGCGCTTCCAGACGTTCCCGCACGAGTCGCGGATCGCGAGCTTCCTGGTCGAGGACGGCACGACCGACGGTTTCTGCCTGAACTGCCATAGCCTGGCAATGCTTCCATAGCGTGATGACCAACTGACAAAGGGGACCTGCAGGCCCATGCGCCCATCGATGCTCTCAGGCCACGTTGAGGGGCATGGCGCATGTGCCGATACACTCTGTGGAGCGTGTCGGCTGGATGTTAGACTGAACGTGAAGCGGGGGTCGGTCGCGGTTGCGCGGTTCGGCGCCCTGCTCGTGCGGGCGGGGAGGTTCATTGAGCGACCCTGAGGTGGACACAGGGCCCGTCACTCCAGGGGGTGACGAGCAGACCGGTGCGACGAATCGCCGCGGTCGCGGCGTGTTTGCAGCCGTCCTGTTGCTCCTACTCGTGCTCTGCGCCGTCACCACAATCACTCAGACGTACATGTCGGCCGGCAGCGATCAGGTCATCCGGAGCGTCACGGAGAACCTCGAGTGCCTGCAGTGCCATACCGAGCTCATCCCCGAGCTTTCGATGGACGTCGTCCACAATCCCTTCGAGAAGGAGCGCTGCACGACCTGCCACACACCGCATGGCGAGATCGAGACCACGACCGTCATCGCGGGCATCACGCAGGTTTGGAATCGTACGCGCACGCTGGTGGAATGGCTGCCGCTCAAAATCGTGCTCGACGTCTTTGGCGGCGGGGACGAGGGGGTCGCCGAAGATGCCGGCGGGGACGTGAAGAGCGTCACCGAAAAGCAGGTCAAGGGCAAGGAGTCGGAGCTCGTGATGGCCGGCGACGAGCTATGCTGGATGTGCCACGGCAATATGGGCCCGCAGGCCAACGCCGAGTACACGCATGCGCCGTTCGTGAACGGCAACTGCATCGACTGCCACGACCCTCACGCCTCGAACATCAAAGACATGCTGACTGTAGAGGTCGAGGACCTGTGCATCAGGTGCCATCCGATCGGCAGGGAGATCAATCGCGCGCAGGCGCACGCGCCGGTCGCGGGTCTGCATTGCACCAACTGCCACGACCCGCACGGGTCGGCGTACAAGGGCATCCTCGTCGACAATCAGCGTGACCTCTGTTTCACCTGCCACCCCTCGGTGGCCATGCTCTCCAACCTATCTGTCCAGCATGGTCCGTACCTGAACGACGCGTGCACCGACTGCCACGAGCCCCACGGTTCGGATTACATGCCGCTGCTGCGCAAGAGCCAGCCGGCGCTGTGCTACATGTGTCATCCGGCCATCCAGAACGACTTCCTCAAGGCGAGCCACCACCCCGTGGGCACGATCTCGCTCAACTGCACCGGGTGTCACGACGCGCACGCCACCAACTACGACGGCTTGCTGTACGACGACGACAACGGCATCTGTTACGACTGCCACGCCAAGCCGATCCAGGTCACGTACGACAAGTCCGCACACAAGGAGACGCCCTGCTGGGGCTGCCACACTCCGCACGGCTCCAACTACGGTCCGCTGCTCAAAGGCCCGCAACCCGAGGTCTGCTTCGACTGTCACCCGCGGTCGAACTACGACGACACAGCAGGCGGATACGGAAACCACCCGGTGCGGCCGGTCTACTACGACGTCAATGCCAGAACGGCGCTCACATGCACCACGACATGTCACGACCCGCACGGCTCGGCCATGGGGTACAGCCGCCTGCTCCGACACTACGAAGCGGGCATGGACGGCAACTGCCTCATCTGCCATGCGGTCGTCCCAGGGCAGGTCGTTGGCGTTGACTTCTAATATGCCGGACGACATCGCAGTGAAGACCGAGCCCGAACTGCTTTCCCGCCGATGGCTCCCGAAGATCCTGATCGCCGCCGGGGTCCTTCTGCTGCTGGCGGCCGCGATCATGGTAGGGGTGTCGCTGGCCGAGGATCCGTTCGCGGATCTTCCCGACGACCCGGCGGTCACTGTGAACCTTGCCGGTACGCTGCCGGCCGAGGGGGCGGCGCCGCTCGAGAACCCGGTCGGCATCGTGATGAGCCGTAATCGCATCTTCGTCGCCGATTCCGGCGCGGGCGTGATCCGGGTCTTCGACCGGTACGGTCGCGACAAAGGCAGCATCGTGCTTCCCGCAATCGATGGCGCGGACAGCCGGCCCTCGGCGATCGCGCTCGCGGACAACGGCCGCATCGCGGTGGTCGACAGCGGTTTGGGTCAGGTCGTCGTGATCGCCGCCAAACCTGCCGAGGAGGCGGACGTGCTGTTCGCGCTAGGCGATGCCACGGAAGGAACCGCTCCCGTGCGGCCGGTCGCCGTGGCGTACGCGGATGATGAGTACTACGTCCTTGGAAGCGCGGAGACCAAGATCCGCGTCTACGACAGCACGGGCGAGCCGGTGCGTGAGGTCGACGTGCAGGCAGATCCTGCGGTCGAGTACCCGGGCGGTCTACTGGCAACTGATGGGACGATCCTTCTCAGCGATACCAAGAGCGGTCGCGTCGCGGTGTTCGATGCCGAGACAGGAGAGGCCGTCGGTGCATGGCCCGACACGTACACGGTGCCGCGGGGGCTCACGCAGGTTGACGACGGGTTCGCCATCGCCGACGTACTCGGCCAGGCAGTGTATGTGTGCGACGCTGAGGGCGTCCAGACGCATGTAGTGAACGGCGAGACCCTTCCGGACGCAAGACTGGCGCTACCCGAGGGCGTCACATGGGACGCAGCCAAGTCGAGGCTCTACGTGACCGACTCGGCGGCGGGCGTCGTGAACGTGTTCAACGTACGCGTTGAGTGAGCGCCGGGTATATTGAACCTGGATGCATCTGACCAAAGCGGTACATGGTTTGCAGTTCAAGAGCAAGACTGAATGAAGCTTATGCAGAGGCGGAAATTGAGTACTTCACGCACATACACGACCACCGGTCGTGACATCCGGAACCAGGCGCACCGTGCCTGGCTGTTGGTGCTCTGCGCGGTCTTCGTCGCGACGCTGTTTGCAGTGCCCTCATCCGCCCTTGCCGCGACCGCGCACGCCGACACCGGTGTGAACCCCGACTGCGATGCGTGCCACAAGCCGCATCAGGCGCCAACCGAGCGCAGTCTCCTCGCGGATGTGACCGAGTCCGAGGTGTGCTACGTCTGCCACGGCGCCACTCCGGGGGGCTCGAAGTGGAACGTCGAGACTTGGTCGGCCAACTCGTTTGCCGCTGGCATGTCGAGCGGTCACACGCTCCAGGACGTCACCGACCCTGATACGACCATGGATCTCACCAACTCCTGCACCGGCTGTCATGGCGTGCACGGCGACCCGGGCCTGCGGGCGAACCTGCCTGCCAACGAGGAGGTGGCCGGCGTCACGATCGACCCGGCGGATCCCCGCAGCTGGTGCCTTGCGTGCCACAACGCGGATCACGCGTGGTACGCGGGCTCCGAGACAGCCGGGGTGTTCACAGTGGACGCCGGACTGAAGGCGGCATACGAGGCGAAGATCCAGGATCCCGATCGAGGCACGCATCAGTATCCGACGCTCGGGACGTTCCCGGGAAGCACGTCGAACGCGACGTACCTGGCGAGTACGCACGCCACAGGGATCGACTCGGGCACGGTCGAGAGCCTCGTTTCTGTGCCCACGGAGACCGTGACGCGCGTGCAGGGCGACTGCCTATGGTGCCATGCGTCGCATCGCAGCACTGCCACGCACGACGGGTTGCTCGGCGAGTACCGCGCCACGACGCCTGCTGATGCGGCGGGCGGCGCTACGGCTGGGGAATACGCCCAGGCTTGCTTCGAGTGTCACGGCAACAGCAGCGGTGCGGTCTACCTGCCTGCGGCGACGTACACGGACAGCTACTGGCAAACGACCGTGGGCGCGCCGGACATCCACACGCTCGTGACGGACTCGAGCAGCACGCGTTCCGGTCACCGCATCCGTACCACCAGTGCGTACTACGCCCCGGACTCGCCGCTGCCCTGCTACGAGTGCCACAACCCGCATGGGTCGAAGAACGGCAACACGCTGATGATCTCCGACGCACTGGGCGGCAACTTGCAGCCCGATGGTACGGCAGCGCAAGTCCGCCAGTTCTGCTTCAGCTGCCACACCACCGGCGATGCCACGCCTGCTGGCTGGGACAGCGACGCCAACAACAATGGCACGCACGATGACGGCGTCTACACCACCACGCTGGCGAACACCGCGGTCGGGGCCACCGCGATCGGCATCAGCCGCACGGCGGCGCCTCCGACGAGTTATCTGCGCCTCACAACCAGCTCGTACCACCTACAAGCGAGCGCCCTCGACTGTCTCACCTGTCACGCCAGCGCGCATCGGCCGACCGGCGGTGTGTCCGAGGGCGGACTCGCCTGCTACGGTTGCCACCGCAGCGACACGACGAGCCTCGACTACGAGAAGAACATGGAGTACGACGGCACGAGCAAGACGAGCAACTACCATCACGTGATGGGCACGGCGAGCACGTCGGGCGACAGCGCCTTCACGTCTTCGACCTATCCAGCCGCCGGGACCGACGTCTACTGCCTGAGCTGTCACGTCGATCACGACCAGTTCAACTCGAGTAAGTCCTCGAGCCTGCGGAGTTCGATCGGCTCCACGCCCTCGGGTGCGACCGCCTCGAGCACCGACTTCAACACCACCTCGGGTGGCGTCTGCCTCGGCTGCCACTACGTGAGCCGAACGAAGGGCGCGGACCAGAAGAGCGACTCAACCTCCGTGACCCCCGCGATCCCGTTCACTTCGGCGTCCGCGATCGTGGCGGGAGCAGTCTACGACCGTTCGCCGCACCAGTACCAGGTTGCGGGCCGGCTGCGTAATGACGACACCTCGTTCAGCGGCGACTGTTCGAAGTGCCATAGCGACCGCCTGAGCGGCACGTACTACAAGACCGCGGCCACAGGACCGGAGTTCGGGCTTCACTACGATCCCTCACGACGGATCCTCGAGGCGCTCGGGCGCGGGTCGGTTGCCGATCCGTACGCCGAGGAGCGGTTCTGCTACAGCTGCCACGCGCCGACGGGTGCAGGCTTCAAGGCGACCGCCGGCGCCGACTGGTACGGGACCTCCGGCGTGATGGATGCAGCCTCCGAGAACGTGTACACACAACTGACTGCGTACGCCTCGAAGCACACTATGACGCTGTCGAGCTCGGCGCACCGACCGACATCGACCGACGAGGTGACGAGCAATCGGCTTTCGACGGCCGAGCATGTCGAGTGCGCCGATTGCCACAACCCGCACGCAGCGGACGATGTCAACCATACGCCGCGGGTCTCCGGCAACAACATCGCCGCAACCTCGCCGATCTACGGCGTCTGGGGTGTACAGCCGCCCGCTTCGGCGAACTGGGCGGAGCCAACGGTCACGGGTTACACGATTCAGCCCGTTGCGGCCAAGGAGTATCAGGTCTGCCTCAAGTGCCACTCCGGATTCAACTCGTCGTATAGCGCGGCGACACGCACGTTCAGCTGGGGCTCAGCCACAGGCTGGACGAACCAGGCGTTCGAGTTCAACACCGCGAATCAGTCGTACCACCCGGTGATGGGTGTGGCACGGTATCCGCTGCCGGCCTCGACCCTGCTGGCCCCCTGGAATGTGGCGCCCGGCAATCAGACGATGTACTGCACCGACTGTCATATGGACGATGCGGCGACGCCTCTGGCGCAGGGTCCCCATGGGTCGGCGAATGCCTGGATACTGAGGGGCACCTGGAACCCGACGGTCGACACGATCACAAGCACAAGTGGCTCGACGACGTTCCTGTGCCGGAAGTGCCACGTGATCACGAACACCCACTCCGCGCACATGACGCTCGGGAGGCATCAGAACAAGCCTTGCGCGAACTGCCACATCACCGTGCCACATGGCGGCAAGGTCCCCCGGCTCCTTGCTACCTCGTCGATGGCGGGCATGGATCTCCGCTACAGCGGCGGAAGCGTCTTGCTGCATAGCTTCACCTATCCGATCAATGGCATTCAAACCAACTGTCAGTCTGGAGTGGGATGCAACCCCGGCGTGCATGGCGGCGCTCAGCCCACCAAGTGGTAGCGGATGGCACTGCGCAAGCGTCGATGGCGGTTCGATACGCTGGCTGTCAGGATGCTGCCGGCCCTCACCATCGGACTGCTCGCGGTCGCCCTCGTCCTCTCGTTCGCGCTTCCCGGCGGCTCCTACACGATGGAGAGCGGCGGTAGTACCGCCGGCGGGGCGCTTCGGGTCCTGGTACTCGGGATGCTGTCACTCGCGGCTCTGCTGATCGCAGTCGTGCTGCCTCGCATGATGCGCCGGGCCGTTGGCCGCTATCGGCACTCGGATCCGCCGCACCTGAGCGGCACGGAGTCAGCCATCAGCGTGGACGCCGTTGGTTCACTGCGGCGCCTGGGCTGGACGGTTGCTGCTGAAGGGCCAGACGCGGTGCGGCTTGCGAAGCACCGATGGTCCGTCTGGTCCCCGCTACTGCTGCACATCGGCCTCGTGGTCGTGCTTGCATCCGCCTTCCTCGCGTTTGCTTCTGAGTCGCGTGGTGTGCTCGTCTTGCACGAAGGTGAGCAGATACTCGCCGGCACTTCGCTCCAAGGCGCGGTTGTCGGGGTGCTCGGCTCCGAGCCTGTGCTGCCCGGGACGATCCTCGGTGGTGCTGTCACTCCGGCCTACTGGCCCCAGGGCGGCACGCGGCAGCTCACGGCAGAGCACGTCGATGTTGAGACCGGAGAGCCGGTCGTGCTCGAGGTGAACCGGATAACGCGATGGCGGGGTGTGAGGCTCTTCCCGAGCCAGACCTGGGGGCGCGTCTACTACGTGCGTTTCGATGGGGCGGAGTTGTCCGAGCAGGTACTCCAAATCGATGTCCCGGCGGGTGCCGGTCTGGGCGAGGCCGGATATCGCGACCTCGACCTCGGGCAGTCGCCGTACGACGTACGATTGAAGGCGATCGAGAACGTGTCTGCGGAGGGCGCGGTTCAGCCCACTTTGGTGCTGCGCCTTGAGGAAGACG
The DNA here is from genome assembly GCA_030652115.1 of Coriobacteriia bacterium. Taxonomy (NCBI): domain Bacteria; kingdom Bacillati; phylum Actinomycetota; class Coriobacteriia; species Coriobacteriia bacterium. The sequence goes on from JAUSBK010000008.1 coordinate 92,560, forward strand.
GCGAGGTAGCCGCGCAGGAGGAACTGAGTCTTCTCACCACGGCCACGGTCGGACCGTACGCTGTAAGCCTGCTGAGTGCGGATGAGACCTGGCAGGAGATCTTCGTGGTAAGACAGACTGGTGTTGGCACTCTCATGGTGGGCATAGTGCTCGTGGTGGTCGGCTCGGTGGCACTCTACTTGTTCCCGCCCGCGGACGTATGGGTCGTCAAGGATGGCGACGTAGATCGTCTCGTCGTCCGCGCGGGCAAGCTCGGCCAGACTGGCGTCGCGGATCAGATCGCACGAGCGATGGAGGCTCACGAGTGATGGACGCTCAGGTGCTGCTGTCGGCGGACCCACGGCTCCACGTGGTGTCGCTCGTCCTCTATGCGATCGGGGCTGCGCTCGCTGTCACGGGTGCGGTGCTCCGACGCGAGCGTCTCGCCGAACTGGCGCGGTGGTCTGCCGTTGGCGGGCTCGTGGTGCAGGGCCTCGGACTCCTTGCGCGCTGGATCGGTTCGGGTCACGGGCCGTACGTCTCGCGCTACGAACTGCTGTCCGCGTACGCATGGGTGTCTGTGCTGATCTGGCTGGTGTGGTCTGCGCGGGACCGTCGGCTGCGTGACTTCGGACTCGTCGTGCTTCCTGTGGCGCTTCTCCTGATCGGCGTCGGTCTGTACACCGGGCCGGAGGTTCGGGTTCTTCCGGCAACGTTTGCAGGCATATGGCTAGTCCTTCACGTCTCCTTCTACTTCATCGCGTTCGCGACCGGGCTCACGGCCTTCGGCGCTTCGTTGTTCTATCTCGTGCCGGAGTCCAAGCTCGCCGGCACCCGCCTTCCGAAGCGCCCGGAGCTCGATTCGATCGCTTACCGCGCGGCGGGGCTGGCGTTCGCCTTCTGGGGAGTCGGGCTGCTCACCGGTGCGATCTGGGCGTACTACTCGTGGGGCCGCTTCTGGGGCTGGGACCCGGTGGAGACGTGGTCGCTCATCACGTGGCTGCTGTACGGACTGTACCTGCACCTGCGTCGCTTCTACGGTTGGAAGGACCGGCGGGCGGCCCTTCTGCTCATACTGTGCTACGGACTCGCTTTGCTGTCGCTCTTCGGCACTGCGTTGTTCACCTCGACGGTGCACTCGGAGTACTTCTCATGAGGCATACATCCGCACTCGCCCTCATCGCACTCGCGCTCGCTGTGGTCGTCGGCTGCAGCCCGGTGGTGTCAGACGCCGACGTCGTCGCGGTAGAACACGCAGTGCGCGCTTACAACGAAGCGCTGATCAAGGGCTTCGTGAGCTTCGACATGAACGCACTCAACCTGACAGCCACCGAGGAACAGGCACAGAGGGACTACTACCTGATGGCTGCCCTCGGCGAAGGCCGGGTGCAGATGTTCTCGACCTTGCAGTCGATCGAGTTCGGCGAGGTGACGTTCCCCGGAGAGGGGAAGGCGAGCGTCACCACGACCGAGACCTGGGACTACGAGCACGTCTCCCTCGATACAAGCGAGACGGTGCGGACCGAGACGGGGGTCGTCTACCACCTGCAATATGATCTCGTGCTGCAGGACGGGCGATGGCTCGTGGCGGGCGTGACCTCGCTTGACGAGACCACCGAAAGTCAGGAGACCACGCAGTAGCCGCCCTGCGGCCGTGCCGTTCATCGGCACATGCGACCGATGAGCGTGAGGCACCGCGCCATCGGTCGCATGTGCGTGGCGCGCGCCAGTACCCTGCTATACTGAATTCGTATTAAAGTCGTGGCTGGCACAGCGGCGGGGAGCCGGGTGTGATGGCGCGAACACGCGGCGGGTTCAGGGGGCGAGTGACGATCGCGGTAGCATGGGCTGCCATAGGAGCAGGTCCCCTCACGACCCGGGGCTGGGCGGAGCGCATCCGTACCCCCGGGGGTTCGACAGTTCTTGCACTCGCATTCATCGGCATCGTGCTACTTTCCGCGATGGTCCCGTCCCAGGCCGCGGCCGCAACCGCCCACGCTGATGCCGATACCTCCGCTACGGCAGACTGCTTCCAGTGCCACAAGCCGCACACGGCTCCCACGAAGCGGAGCCTGCTCGCCGATGTGGACGAGTCGGAGGTCTGCTACGTCTGTCACGGTGACCTCGGCGGATCGAGCTGGAATGTAGAGACCTCGGCTGCGAACTCCTTCGGCGTCGGCATGCAAAGCGGTCATGTGCTCGAGGACGTGACCGATCCGGATGCCCGGATGGACCTCACCAACTCGTGCACGGGCTGTCACGGCGTTCACGGCGACCCCGACGTGCGGGCGAACCTGCCCGCCAACGAGGAGGTGGCCGGAGCCACCATCGACCCGGCGGACCCGCGCACCTGGTGCCTCACGTGTCACAACGTCGATCACGCGTGGTACGCGGGCTCTGAAACAGCCGGGGTGTTCACCGTCGACGCCGGACTGAAGGCTGCCTACGAGGCGCTCATCCAGGACCCGACGCGCGATACGAGCAACTACCCGACGCTCGGCACGTTCCCGGGCTCCGCCGGCAACACGACATACCTCGCAAGCACGCACGCCACTGGCATCGATGCCGGCACCGTGGAGAGCCTGGTCTCCGTGCCTACCGAGACCGTCAGTCGGGTGCAGGGCGACTGCCTCTGGTGCCACGCGTCGCACAAGAGCACAGCCACCTATGACGGGCTGCTTGGCGAGTATCGTGCCGCGACGGCCGATGACGCGGCGGGTGGTACCGCGGCCGGAGAGTACGCCCAGGCGTGCTTCGAGTGCCACGGCAACAGCAGCGGCACGGTGTACAAGCCCGCGGCCACCTACACTGATACCTACTGGCAGACCACAGCAGGCGCGCCGGACGTACACACCCTCGTGATGGAGGGCGGTGCTAGTTCGGGGCACAGGATCCTGACAGACGGCGCCTTCTACGAGGCAGGATCGCCGCTGCCATGCTACGAGTGCCACAACCCGCACGGGTCGGGCCGAGGCAATTCCTCGCTCTTCTCGGACACGCTCGGTGCCAGTCTCGACGCGTCGACCGCCGAGGGCGTGAGGCGCTTCTGCTTCACGTGTCACACGACGTACGACACCGAACCGGTGACTGGCAGGCCGTACGGCTGGGACAGCACCACCGCTTCGTATGCGCCGGTGGCGGCCGATGCCGAGGTGGTGGGTCTGTCGCGCACTGCGAGCGCCGCCAGCGAAGAGAATCGGCTGCGTCTGTGGCAGGTCAGTACCGGGCACGACCATGATGATGCCCAGGACTGTCTGGCCGCCTGTCATGGCGACGTACACGCACCGATGGGGTCGCCCGTTGGTGCGACCAACTGCTTCGATAGTTCGTGCCACAGCGCGCTCCACGGGATGGTCGACGACACCACCTCGTACCACCACGTACTCAACTCGGCCACTCCCGACCAGCCTCCGGCTGACGGGGTGTACCCGGTGTTCTCTGAGACCACGCAGGAGCTTTCATGCGTGAGCTGCCATATGGATCACACCGCATGGGAGGGGCCGGGGAACGCGTACAACCTGCGAAACAGCGGCCTGGTGGACAATCCGACTGCCAGCAACACCGATGAGGATCTGTGCCTGAGCTGCCACTCTTACACACTCTCGTACCGGATCTACCGCTCGGCCGATGGAACCAACCCGACTCCGGATGGCCAGGCTGACAACGCGCTGTACTCGACAGCGGTGATGCGTGTAGAGGACGAGTACTGGGCGGCATCCCCCCACAACTACCCGGCGAACACGTACTTCGCGGACAGCTCGCAGTTCGTGGGCAACTGCGCCAAGTGCCACGGCACCCTCGAACCCGGGCAGTACACCGAGACGCTGCCGTATTCGTTCACCGTGCACTACTCACCTGAGCAGCGACTGCTGAATGCGCTCGGCCAGGATAGAACGAGCCTCGCGGCGCCGCAGACTGCGGCGATCAACGAGGAGGACATGTGCTTCCGTTGCCACAGCAACTCGACCGATAAGCTGGGCGCGAGCGACCACGACTACTACGGTACGCAGCCGATGAGCACGGCGAATCGCGCGATAGGCGAGCAGATGGATCCTGCGAACAACGTGTTCGGCCACAAGCCGGCGACGTACTACAAGGAGCACCTGATCTCGTCCATTGACGAGCCGCAGGCCTACCTCAGCGCGAACAAACATGTCGAGTGTGCTGACTGCCACAACCATCACATCGTGGGCAAGTCGCGACACGTATACGGAACCGACAACCGGGTGTCCGACGCGATCCAGGGTGTGCGAGGCATCGGGTTCGCACCAGGGAAGCTCGTGAGTCTGGCGTTGTTGAACTACCCGAGCACGATCAACTACGTCGATGAGCTCGAGTACAAGCAGTGGGCCACCTACGAGTACGAGGTCTGCTTCAAGTGCCACTCGAGTGCGAACACGAACCTCGCGAGTTGGGGCGGGGACATGGTGTGGGACTACTGGAACGGCTCGGCGTGGGCCGTGGGCACGAACCCCGCCGTGGATAACTGGACGAACGTGGCGCAGGACTTCAACGTGGGCAACAACTCGCGGCACCCGGTGTTCGCCACACTGTCCGGCTCCTACTATGCGACGACCGACGCGACGACGATGACCTTCATCAGTGGGTACGCAGACGTGCTCAGTCGCGGCACGAGCGACCTCGAGGCCGGCCAGGTGTCAAACGGCTGGGAGCCAGACTCCACGATGGTGTGCTCGGACTGTCACGGCGATTCCGACGCGCCGATCGCGATGGTCTGGAACGGAACGGATTGGGTCCCCAACGAGCCCGCTGTTCTTGCCGTTCCCCAGGGCCCACACGGTTCCTCTGTGCGTTTCTCCCTGCGTGGTCCGGCGACCGACTGGCCGACGAGGTCGGACAACGGCGCTCTGATCCGGCTCGTCGATCTGAGTGACGCTAACTACAACGGTCTGTTCTGTGCGAACTGCCATCCCAAGGCGCGCATCACGACCAACCGGGCGCACTCCGCGGCGACAGGGCTGGACAAGCATGGCGGACAGGCGTGCATCTACTGCCACACGCTCGTCCCTCACGGTGGAAAGGTGTCCCGTCTGATCGGTGACCATGAGACGATGCCGGCACGGCTGGCCTACCAGGGCGATCTCAACTACATGAAGATGTCGAGTTACATCAAAGGGGCGAGCACCAAGAACACCTGTTCAGTGGTCGCAGGAAGCAGCTGCGACACGCATGCCTCGGGGCACAGCACCACGGGGAACCAGACCGGCGGCAGCTGGGAGAACTGGTAGCGTCGGCCCTGGTGCCGCGGCCGATCGCTGCGCCGCCGCTTTGCTACCATCACGACATGCGCCGCTTCCTCGACATGCTCACCTCCCGCCGTACGTCGATCGCGCTCATGGCGTTCATCGCGGTCTGCGGCGCGCTCGGCGCCTGGATCCCGCAGTCATCGAGCAGCACTGCTGAGATCGTCGCGTCCTGGGAAGCACGCAACCCCGCGGTCGCCGGCATCGCCGACGCGCTCGGCCTTCGCGAGATCTTCTCGTCGTGGTGGTTCGTCACCGTTCTCGCGGTCTTCGCGGCCGCGCTGACGGTTGCGACGCTGCGCATGTTCTCCTCGGCGGCGCAACGCCGGGACGCTGTTGCCAGGAAGCCTCGCACGGAGATTTCCGGTGCGGCGATCGAGCGGGTCGCCGAACGCGCGCGTGCGACGGGCTTTCGCGAGCAGCGCCGGGCGGGATCCACCCGTGTCTTCGTCCGCCACGGCATGGGACTCTGGGCGCCCGCAATCCTGCACGTCGGTCTGCTCGTGGCGCTCGTGTCGGGGGGCATCGCACTCGCACTCACCCGGAGCGCGATCGCCGACTTCTCGCAAGGCGAGATCCGAATGCCTGGTGACGACTACTACGCGGTCGAGGATCCGGCCGATGCGCCCGAGGTCGGTGTGCCGCTGCGCTTCGATGGAATGAAGGTCGAGAACTGGCCGCAGGGCGGGCTCAAGGAGGTCGTCGCCACGCTCTCGGTTCTCGATGGCACGGAGGATTGGACGCCCCGAACGGTGAGCATCAACCACCCGCTCCGACTCCGCGGGCATACGATCTACGCACAGCCCGGGGAGTTCGGCGATGCGGCATTCCTCGTCTTCACTGCCGAGGATGGCACTGAGTACCCCGTGCGCATGGAGTTTGTCTACGCCGAGGCGGGCGAGGTCGTCTACACCGCGGAGCCGCTCACGATCGGTGGCGTCGCGCTCGAGGGACGGTGGGACCCGCACGGCGTCCGAGGTCCTGTGCCGCTTGCCCTTCGCCTCGCCGGCGACGACGCTGTCGAGCCTGTCACGCTCGCCGAGGGTGAGACCGCAACGGTTGCGGGACTCGAGGTGGAGTATTCATTCACCGGTCAGTGGGCGCGCTTCATCATCCAGAAGGAGCCAGGCATCTTGGCACTGCTTCTGGGCTTTGCCGTGATCGGTGCAGGCTCGATAATGCTCTACGCTTGGATTCCTCGTGTGCTGGTCGTCGAGGAGACTGCCGAGGGAGTCTGCTATTCCTGGTACGCCGCCCGTATGCCGGGCTCGTATCTGCCGGAGTTGGCCGAGATGCTCGGGGCGAACCTGCGGCAGGGAGAGGATGCGTGATGCAAGAGGCGTTGGCTACCGAGGTCGTGCTGCACATCGTCGCGCTCGTCGCCTACGCGATCGCTACCGCTTTCGTGCTCTTCGGCACGACCATGGCGAAGCCCGGGCTCGTGCGTGCGGCTCACGCCGTCGCGCTTGTGGGACTCGCGGTCCATTCGACGGCTCTCGGCCTGCGGTGGTACGGGGCAGGGCACGGGCCCTACCTTACGCGCTACGAGGTGCTCTCCTCCAACGCCTGGGTTGCGATGTCGCTTCTCCAGCTGGTGGGCTGGCGCCAGCCCAAGAGCCGTAGTCTTGCAGTCGTGCTCTATCCGGCGGTGCTGCTGCTCCTTGGACTGGCGGTCTACACGGGTCCGGAGGTGCAACTCCTGCCGCTCACATTCCGCGGCATCTGGCTTGTGCTTCATGTCTGCTTCTACTTCGTCGCATTCTCGGCAGCGCTCGTCTCACTCGGCTATGGAGTGCTGCAACTCGGTCGGGGGACTGCACTCGCAGGGCGCATGCCCGGTCTGCCCGAGCCGTCCGAACTCGACCGGGAGTCGTATCGGTTCGCGGGGTTGACCTTCGCGTTCTGGGGCATCGGGATGCTGACGGGCGCGATCTGGGCGTACTACTCCTGGGGACGGTTCTGGGGCTGGGACCCGATAGAGACCTGGTCGCTGGTGACCTGGTTCGTGTACGGCATCTACCTGCACGCGCGTCGGTTCTACGGACTCAAGGGACGTCGGGCGACGTTGCTGCTGCTCGCCGGATTCGGTCTCGCCGTCGTCTCGCTCTTCTTCACGTCGTTCCTCACCACCTCACTCCACTCGGAGTACTTCCACTAGCAGGCGGCCCATGCCGCTATGATTACGCAAGTCCGAAGGAACCTGCCTGCGAGGGAAAGGGCGCCCCGTGCGTCGTGTCATGCATCCGAAGTGGCTCATCGCGGCAGGACTCGTCCTTCTCCTCGGCTGTGCTTCCCCGGCAGCTCATCCCGCCATTACTCGCATCTCGGACCTCCTCGAACTCCGCCGCGACGACGTTCGTGACCCTGCGGCCTACGAGGAGTACTTCGCGGACCCCGATCTGGCGGCGGAGCTGGCCTCGGGCAGCAAAGAGCCGACCGGCACGCCCCAGGTTCCCGATTACGAGCCACCCTACCTCACCGCCGAGACCACCTCGACCGCTGACGTCGCCGTGGTCTGGAAGGCGAGCGATGAGTTCACCGGCTGGCCGGCGGTGACCGTCTTCATCCTGTCGCTTGACGATGGCCGCTGGCTGGTGGTCGACGCCCTCGATGCCACCTCGGCACCGGAGCCGTTCGAGCCCGCTGCAACCGACTAGAGTCCGTTAGCCGATAGCGGTCTTCCGGTCGCGCCCACAGCCCGCACACGATGCGTTGTGCCGAATTCCGTTCGACAAATCCCAAAGTCGCGGTACCATTATCGCAATGCGGCTGCTCTCAACGGAGGACACCATGTCGGACGAGCGCACGGCACCCGACGCAAGCCTGTACCGCCTGTCGCTCTACCACTGCTATCTCGGCGAACTCATCCGCACGGGAGCACCGCAGCGGATCACCTCGCGGCAGCTGGCCGACGAGCTCAACATCAAGGAGGAGACCGTCCGCCGCGACATCTCCTTCGTTGGCGACATCGGCCGTCCGGGTGCCGGCTACGCGCCCGAGGTGCTCTTTGCGGCGCTCATGGATTTTCTGGGGCTGTCCGACGAGTACCCGATCCTCGCGGTCGGCAGCCTCAAGATGCTCGACACGCTGCAGGTGATCTTCCCGCCCGAGCGGTTCGGCGTGCGGGTGGCCGCCTGCTTCTCCGAAGTACCGGAGGACCCCGGTGCCGAGGTGATGGGCGTCACCCTGCAACACCTCACCGACATCCCCCGGCTTGATCCCGCCCTGGGCATCACCGTCGCGTTCGTCGCATGCTCGCCCGGCTGGGTTCAAATCACCCTCGACCTGCTGGCGACCGCCGGCATTCGGGGCGTGCTGCTGCTCACCTCGGCGATCAAGCTCAACCGGCCCGAAGGCATGATCATCACCCAGGTGCGCATGCCCTGCGACCTCAAGAGCCTTGCGTGCCGTTGCCAGACGCGTACGGGCTCTGTCGGGACCCGGTGAGCGATGGGCCACGCCCGTCCGATGCCGCTCGCTCTCATCGTGCTTGGGGTCGCGATGCTGCTCGCGTTCGCGGTGACCGGCTGTGACGGCACCGAGCCGCTCGGCACCGTGGGGGACGCCGTCGAGCCCGCGCCGTGGGATCTCTCCACCCCCGAGCTCGCCGTCCGTTCGTACCTGGACTGGGTGAGCTTCTCGTACCGCATGGCCAACTCGGAAATCCCCACCGCCACCATGACGCCCGAGGAGGCTGTGCGGGTCGACTCCTACATCCAGCTCAACCGCATGGACGGCAAGGGGCTGGAGCAGTTCCTGACCTCGCTCGAGATCACGTTCGCGTCGCAGGAGGCGTCGACCGCGGTCGTGACGGCTCACGAAACCTGGCGGTACCGCTACTTCTCGCTCGAGACGCTGGAGTATCTGACCGAGGAGTACATGGCGAGCTACGACACCACCTACACGCTTGTGGCACAACCGCAGGGGTGGCTGGTCGACGCGGTCGAAGCGACCTCCAACGAGGAGGTCAAGTAGCGCGCTGCGGGCCCGGCCCGCAGCATGCCCTGTGCTATACTCCCGCCTTGTTCCGTTCCGGTGCGCCGCGCCCGTCGTGGCGTGAGGAGGATCCCAGTCAGATGGCCAAAGCGGACCTCGTCCTGCTGCACGCCCCCAGCGTCTACGACTTCCGAGAGACCTCGATCATGTACGGGCCGGTGTCGGATCTTGTCCCGTCGAGCCCGATCTTCGAGATGTACCCGCTCGGCTTCACCACCATCGGTGAGTACCTCGAGCGCCATGGGCTTCACGTCAAGGTCGTCAACCTCGCGCTTCTCATGCTCAACAAGCCGAAGTTCGACGTGGAGAAGGCCATCCGGGAGATGGACCCGTACGTCTTCGGCATCGACTTGCACTGGGCGCCGCACGCCCACGGGTCGATCGAGATCGCGCGGTTGTGCAAGAAGTACCATCCGGATACGCCCGTGGTCTTCGGCGGCCTCACGGCCACGTACTTCCACGAGGAGCTCATCGGCTACGACGCCGTGGACTACGTCTTGCGGGGGGACTCGACCGAAGAGCCGTTCACGCAACTCGTGTACGCCATCAAACGGGGCGGCAGCGTGGCCGACATCCCGAACCTCACCTACAAGGACGCGAGCGGTGCTGCGGTGGTCAACCCCTTCACCTGCGTGCCGCCCACCTTCGACCACGTGAAGCTCGACTACAGCTTCTCGATGCGCTCGGTCATCCGCGGGCGCGACATGTCGTCGTCGCTGCCGTTCAAAGACTGGCTCTCGTATCCGGTGACCGCGTCGCTCACCTGTCGCGGGTGCACGCGCAACTGCGTGACGTGCGGTGGTTCGGCGACGGCGTTCCGCGAGCACTTCGGCCGCGATCGTGTGGCATTCCGCGACCCCGAGCTGCTCGTGAAGGACATCTCACACATCGCCAAGCACATCCCGGGGCCGGTCTTCGTGCTCAACGACTTCCGGCAGGCCGGCGACGAGTACGTGAACGAGTTCATCACTGGCCTTCGGAAGGTCGACTTCAAGAACCCGATCGGCTTCGAATTCTTCACACCGCCTTCCGAGGACTTCTACGCGCTGCTGGACGAGAACCTGAACGACTTCTCGGTGGAGGTATCGGCCGAGAGCCATGACGACGGCGTGCGCGAGGTGTTCGGCAAGCCGTACGCGTGGGAGGACCTCTGCGACTCGATCGACAACGCCTTCAAGCACAACTGCCAGCGTTTCGACCTGTACTTCATGACGGGCATCCCCACGCAGACGGCCGAATCCGTGCTCGGCACGGCGCGTGCTGTGGAGGAGCTCTACGCGCGCATCGGGGACAACCCGAAGCTGCTGCCGTTCATCGGGCCGATGGCGCCATTCCTCGATCCGGGGTGCATGATCTTCGAGGACCCGGACCGCTTCGGCTACACGCTCCGCGCCCGCACGCTCGAAGAGCATCGCCAGAGGCTCACGCAGCCGTCCTGGAAGCACATCCTGAACTACATCCCCGACGCGATGACGCTCGATGAGATGGTGGACGCCACGTACGAAGCCGCGGTGGGGCTCAACAGGGTGAAGGCACGGGTCGGCTCCATCGATCCTGCCGTGGCGGCCGCGACCGAGCGCCGCATCCTCGAGGCCCAGATCGCCATGGCGCGCATCGACGACATCATGCGGCAAGACGAGCCGGTCCGCAGCCACCTACTGGACGAGTTCAAGCACGAGATCGACGTGCTCAACGAGAGTACCGTGTGCGAGAAGACGGAGCTCAAGTGGCCTTCGCAGGTGAACCTCGGCCATGTCTTCAACAACGCGAAGCTGTGGCTCAAGGTCAACCTGGAGCTGCTCTTCCCGCGGCTCAGGAAGTACGACACGCGGTTCACGGAAGGTGCGAAGTAGATGCGATCCAACCAGCAAGCTCCGGCCAACGGCCGTCCGACCACCGAGCGTGTGCAGTCGATCTTCACGTCGCTCGCCCCGGACTACGACCGCTTCAACCGGCTCTCGAGCCTCGGCGTGGACCGCTCCTGGCGGCGCAAGACCGTGAAGATGGCCCAGCTGCGACGCACGTCACAGGTGCTCGATATCGCGGCCGGGACCGGCGATCTCACCATGGCGCTCGCGCGTTACGGTCAGCCCGAGAGCGTTCTCTCGACTGACTTCGTTCCCGAGATGCTCGAGGTGGGCAAGGCGAAGGCAGCCGAGTACGAGGGGCCGACGTCGATCAGCTTCGCCGTCGTGGACGCTCAGGATCTGCCGTTCAACGACGACAGTTTCGACGTGGTGACGGTGGGGTTCGGCGTCCGGAACCTGCCGGACCGCTCGGCCAACTTCCGCGAGGTCTACCGGGTGCTGAAGCCGGGCGGCCGCTACGTGGTGCTCGAGATGAGCCGCCCGCCGTTCGCGCCGTTCCGGGCGCTCTATCACTTCTATCTCCACACGGTGATACCGACCCTCGGCGGCCTGCTTACGGGCAAGCGGGATTCCTTCGAATACCTGCGAGACTCGATCCTCGGATTCCCGGGACAGGTGGCGCTCGCCGGTGAGCTTCACAAGGCGGGCTTCGGTGAGGTCACGTGGCGCAACCTGACCCTCGGCATCGTTGCGGTGCACGTGGCGATCAAGTAGCGAGGCGGTCCTCCGGCGCCGGGTCTCCTGGAGCCGGTATCGGTGAGCGTGTAGGATGAGAGCCCGACACACGTCCCATTCGGGAGGTTGGTTCCAGCCATGTTGCTTCTGGCGCGCTACGTGCTCCCCGTGAGCGGTCCCCACATCGACGACGGTGCCGTGCTCGTGCAGGGCGGCGAGATCATCGCGCTCGGTAGCCGCGTCGAGATGCTGCGCGACCATCCCGATGAGGAGATCGTCGACTACGGGCTCGCGGCGCTGATGCCCGGCTTCGTAGACCTGCACACTCACATGGAGTACGCGATCTTTCGCGGCGTCGTGGACGACCTGCCGTACACCGAGTGGAAGATGGCGGTCCAGGGTCGCGAGCACCTGCTGAGCGATCAGGACTGGAAGGACTCGGCGGTGCTCGGCGCCATCGAGACGATCCGCTCGGGCATCACCACCGTTGCCGACATCACCGACACGGGCGCCAGCGTGCAGGCGACGCAGGACTCCGGACTGCGCGGCGTGCTCTATCGCGAGGTCTCCACGATGGACACCGCTTCGGTCGACCGCGTCATGGCCGAGGCGCTCGCCGACATCGAGGCCTGGACCGCGCAGACGGACAGCAGCCGGATCACCATCGGCCTCGCGCCGCACGGGCCGTACACCTGTCACCCGCGGCTGTTCCAGGCGCTCGTGGCCGAGGTGGAGAGCAACGACCGGCCGGTGACGATCCACCTGGCGGGCTCGAAGGACGAGTACGACTTCGTGAAGTACGGCTCCTCGCCGCTTGGACAGGACTTCCGGGCGCAGTCCGGCTGGTCCGACCAGGCGTGGATGCCGACCGGCGTGAGCCCGGTGCGCTATGTCTACCAGTGGGGCATCTTCGACCTGCCGAACGTGCTTGCGGTCCACTGCGTGCATGTGGATGCCGAGGACATCGATGTCCTCAAGCGCACCGACACCGCGGTGGCATACTGCGCGCGCTGCAACGCCAAACTCGGCATGGGCACGGCGCCGCTCGGGGACTTCCGCGCGGCAGGGCTTCGGGTCGGCATCGGCACGGACTCGCCGGCCTCCACGAGCACCATCGACTTCTTCGAGGAGATGCGCGTGGGTCTTCTCGTCCAGCGCGGGATGCTCGGCGAGCAAGGCTTCTTCTCGGCGAAGACGTTCGTGACTATGGCGACGCTCGGCGGCGCGCAGGCTCTCAAGATCGACCACCTGGTGGGCTCTCTGGAGCCGGGCAAGCGCGCCGACATCATCGCGGTCGACCTCTCGAAGAGCCACCAGGTGCCAACGCAGAACCCGTACGGTGCGCTCGTGCACACCTGCAACCAGGACAACGTGCTGATGACCATGGTCGAAGGGCGGATGCTGTTCGATCGCGGCACGTACCTCACGCTCGAGCGTGAGAGCATGAGCGAGCGTACCGAACAGCTGCGGATGAAGATGCGGAGCTGAGCCGCCGTGCATGAACACGGTCGGGTGATCACGGTGCATGACGGTGCCGTGGACGTGCGCATGGAGGTTGGCGCCGCATGCGGCGGATGTACGTCCTGCGCACGAGGCGCCAATGGCGAGATGATCATGCGGGACGTGGTCGACACGCTGGGAGTGACGGTCGGCGACACGGTCGACGTGGTGATCCCGGATTCTATCAAGAGTCGTGCCGCTGTGGCGATCTTCCTCGTTCCCGTGGTTTGCATGCTGCTCGGGTACTTGGCTGGCTACTTGCTTGGACGGTGGGCGGGAATCGCGCCCGATGTGAGCGGCCTCGTGTTTGCGCTGATCGGCGCGAATCTCGCGGTCGTCGGCGTGAGGGCGGCAGAGCGCAAGATCGCGTCGAGCACGGAGTTCACACCGAAAGTGGATGCTATAATCGCGCGAGGTCACGGCCGACCCTGACGTCGCCGTGGCCGTTCGGTCGACAAACGAGGAGGTAATCGCACGTGAGCGATCAGGACTTCTTCTTCGACGAGGAGGAAGAGGCGGTCAAGGACAGCACGTCCGCCTCATCCGCCAAGCCCTCGGCGAAGTCTAGCGCCAAGACGGCGCCCACCACACCCAAGAGCGCCCCGAAGGCCGCCCCGAAAGCGGCCCCGAAGGCCGGTGCCGCGTCTGGCACGCCAGCCTTCTTCGAGCAGAGCGTGAGCATGACCATCGCGGCGCTCATGACCGTGGTCGGACTGCTCGTTGGCGTGATCATCGGCTTCCTGGTGGCGCCGGACAGCGCCACCGTCTCGACCGGGGCGCCCGCCTCCTCAGCGACCACCGACTCGGGCTCCACAGCACCGCAGCTGAGCGAGGACGAGCTGTCGTCGGGCGCGCTGCCCGAGGGACATCCGGATATCAGCTCGATGGGCGCCAGCGAGACTGTGGAGACGCCGAGCGAGTAGGACAGGGCTCACAGGGCCCGACCGCCGTGTCGGTCGGGCCTCTTCTCGTCTAAGGGAGTGCAACGCATGGCGAACAAATCAGTGAAGAGTCCGATGGCTGTGGACAAGTCGAACACGCCCGCATGGATGCGGATCGTGATCATCATCGTGGCCATCTCGTTCGTGGGCGGCGGTATCGCAGTCGTCGCGGCAGGGATCAGCGGTGGGGGCAGTGCTCCGCAGGCCTCCCAGGAGACTACTGCCACGGCGGATACGATCACGCAGCAGTATCAGGGACGTGTGGACGCGGCGTTGGCGGCGACACAGTCCGACCCCTCTAACCCCGACATCGTCATCGAGGTCGGCCATGCCTACTTCGAGTGGGCGGTCGCGCTGTACGAGGGCGGTCAGATCTCGGCATCGATCCCGATCTGGAAGAGCTCCGTGAGTTACTACGACAAGGTGCTCGCGGTGGATCCCTCCAATGACATCGCGCTCGGCAACAAGGCGTTCGCGCTGTACTACGCGCAGGATGACGAACTGGCCCCTGCGGCCTTGCAGGCGTTCATCGACGGCGCAGCAGACAACGCGGCGCTCGCGGCTCAGGTCGAGAATGCGCAGGGGATGCTCGCCGAGTTCGAGACGACCACCGCGCCATAGCGAACATGCATCGTGTACCACGCGACGGCCGGCCCCCGCAGGGGGGTCGGCCGTCGGTCTTCCGGGGGTCCTAGAGGGCTACTGCGCGACGTCGGCCAGCATGGTGCGTGCTTCGTCGAGCGACGCTGCGCACGAGAAGAGACCGGAGAGCCGCGTGAGGTCGAGGATACTGTCGACGGACTCGTTGGTGACCAGGACGAGGCGGCCTCCGTGGGCGCCGTACTCTTTCGAAAGGGACAGCAGCAAGCCAAGG
The DNA here is from genome assembly GCA_030652115.1 of Coriobacteriia bacterium. Lineage (NCBI taxonomy): Bacteria > Bacillati > Actinomycetota > Coriobacteriia > Coriobacteriia bacterium. Next base: position 107,657 of record JAUSBK010000008.1, read on the forward strand.
CCGGAACTGTCGAGGTAGTCGAGCGCACTCAGGTCCACGACTGTCGCAGGCGGCAGGTGCTTCAGCACCCGGTCGATCGTCAGTCGGAACGACGAGCATTCGCTGTAGTCGAGGTCACCCTCGAGTGCGAGCACCCAGTAGTCAGGGTTCTGGTCGAGTCGAATCGAGAGTGCCATACCATCTCCCCGTGTGGTCGGCTGCCGGCACTGTGTGTTTACCCTGCCCGCTGGGCATTCACACCGGCTGCCCCCGCGCTGGCATGGTGGAGTGGCTGCGGGTACAATCGTGAACGCATGCACCCTCGGCGAAAGCGGTAGTGAACATGGAGCTCGTAATCTCAACCGAGAACGCGGGAGCGAGTTGCACGATCGCACTCGACGGCGAGGTCGATGTCTACACGTCGCCCCGGTTGCGCCAGAAGCTCACCGACGTCATCGACGCAGGTTGCCTGAACATCGTGGTCGACCTGCAGAACCTCGGGTTCATCGACAGCTCGGGCCTTGGCGTGCTGGTGAGCGCCCTCCGGAAGGTCAAGGAGAACGGCGGGACGCTGCGGCTGGTATGCACCAAGGACAGCATCCTGAAGATCTTCCGCATCACGGGGCTCGACAAGGTCTTCCCGCTGTTCCCCACGGTCGAAGAGGCCCTGGAGTTCTAACCTTCGGACGTGGCGGCACTGCGGCGAGCCGAAAACGGAGCGCCGGGCCGGTCCTTCTTCAAGGAGCTGCGCTTTGTTCGGTATCGGTGGCTGGGAGTTCATGCTCATAGCTGTGTTGGCGCTGCTGCTCTTCGGCCCCGACAAGCTCCCGCAGTTCGCCCGCACGCTCGGGCGGCTCATGCGTGACATGAAGAAGTACCAGGCGATGATGGAGTCGACGATCCGCGGCGAGATCCTCGCGGCCGACCCGACTCTCAAGAAGGACCCGTTCGAGACCGGCAAGGACTTCGGCAAGAAGGTGGGAAGCGGCGGGTTCACGCGCCCGGAGCCGAATGCCGAGGCGGGGACCGAAGACGCTGACGGTGGCGAGCAGGCCGACGCAGGGCCCATCGTGAACGAGGACGGTGACCTGCTCGTGCCCGAGCCGGGCGATCTGATCGCGTCCGCCCCCACGGTTGCGAGCGACGCCGATGACGACGTCCCGCCGGCCGCCGATGCCCCGGACGAAGCTGGAGAGGGGGAGCGGGACGAGGCCTGACGGCCCCCGCGCGCACCATGCCCATCTCCCCCAAGCGGATGCCGATCATGTCGCACCTGACTGAGCTTCGTAAGCGGCTCACCGTGGTGGTCGCGGTTCTCGGCACCCTCACGCTCGTCGGCTACTTCTACTCCGATGAGATCTACCGCCTGCTGATCGGGCCGATGCTGCCGGTTCTCGGCGACAAAGGCGGCTACACGTTCGATCTGCTCGAGGCGATGTCGAACCGCTTCCGCCTCGGCATGTTTGGCGCGGTCATCGCGGGCAGTCCGATCCTCATCTACGAGGTGCTGGCCTTCTTCCTGCCGGCGCTTAAGCCGAAGGAGCGACGTTGGTTCGGGTGGACGGCGCTGGCCGCGGCGCTGCTCTTCCTCGCCGGTGTGGCGTTCTGCTACTTCTACATCCTCGAGCCGAGCACGCAGTGGCTCGTTGACCAGAGCGGCGAGACGTTCGACCTGCTGCTCCGCGCGCAGAGCGCCATGACCTTCGCGATGTGGTTCCTTGCCGGCTTCGGCATGGCCTTCGAGGTGCCGGTCATCGTCTTCTATCTCGTGTACTTCAACGTGGTCCCGTACGCCACGCTTCGCAAGAACTGGCGCACGGTGTGGGTCGTGATCGTGGTGGCCGCCTCGATGATCACGCCCGACTGGAACCCCTGGAGCATGGCCGCGCTCTCGGCGGCGATGGTGACGCTGTTCGAGGCAAGCATGCTGCTTGTGCGCATAGCGCTTGCGCGCAAGATCAAGGCCCAGCGTCGCGCCGAGCTGGGCGATCTGCCCGACGAGACCGAGTAGGCAAGGACGCACATGCACGAGTTGGGCATCGCCGAAGGGATACTCTCCTCGGCCCTGACCGGGGCCGAAGGGGCGGAAGCTAGCCGCATCAACGAGGTGAACATCACGGTCGGCGTGCTGACCGAGGTGATGGAAGACGCGCTGCAGTTCGCGTGGGAGGCTGTTCGCGTGGGCACGATGGCCGAGGATGCGGTGCTGAACGTGACGATGCTCGACGCCCGCTCACAGTGCGCCGACTGCGGGCACGAGTGGGTGCACGACCGCTACTCGGGCGCGCAGTGTCCGTCGTGCAGCGGCTACCTGATGCGTCTGCTCTCGGGCCGTGAGCTGAAGATCGACTCTATCGACATCGACTGAGGGGTACCCGAGTGAAGGTCGACATCGAACAGAGGATCCTCGCCGCGAACGACGAGCTTGCGGCGGGCAACCGCGCTCGTTTCGCCGACCACGGCGTCTTCGTGCTCGACCTCATGGCATCGCCGGGCGCGGGCAAGACATCCACGATCCTCGCCACCATCGCCGCGCTCAGGGACCGCTATGAGATCGCCGTCATCGAGGGTGATATCGCGAGCAAGGTGGACGCCGAGAAGGTGCGCGCCCACGGAATCCCCGCGGTACAGATCAACACGGGCGGTGCGTGCCACCTTGAGTCGGCGATGATCCGCCGCGCGGTCGACACGCTCGACTTGGACTCGCTCGACCTCATCATCATCGAGAACGTGGGCAATCTGGTGTGTCCGTCGGATTTCGATCTCGGTGAGAGCGCCAAGGTCATGATCCTGTCGGTGCCCGAGGGCCACGACAAGCCGTACAAGTACCCGAACATCTTCCAGGTCTCCGAAGCCGTGATCTTGAACAAGTGCGACACGATGCCGGTCTTCGACTTCGACGAAGCCGAGTTCCGAAGCGTAGTGGAGAGCCTCAACGGGGTTGCGCCGATCTTCGCGATCTCGGCCACCAAGGGCGATGGCGTCGACGCATGGGCCGAGTGGCTTGCGGCGCGCATCGAGGCGGCGAAGATGGAGGCATCGGCATGATGGAGCGCGAGGCCGCGCTTGCGCTCACGCGCGAGCGCATCCCGAATGCCAATCTCGTGAACCACTGCGTCGCCACCGAGGTGATCATGCAGGCGCTCGCGCGTCACTTCGGCCTTGCCGAGCCCGACGTGGAGCGTTGGGCGCTCGCCGGCCTGTTGCACGACCTGGACTATGCCGAGACGGCCGAGGACTTCGATCGGCACGGCGTGGTCACTGCCGAGCTGCTGGCCGACGAGCTCGATGCCGAGCAGCTGCACGCGATCCTCGCGCACGCGAACAAGGTGCCGCGTGAGTCGCTGATGGATCGTGCGCTGTACGCCGCCGACCCGACGACCGGCTTCATCGTAGCCGCCGCCCTCGTGCGCCCCGACAAGTCGCTCGCGAACGTCGAGCTGCGATCTTTGCTGAAGCGCTGGAAGGAGAAGGCCTTCGCGCGCGGCGCCAGCCGCGAACAGATGGCCGCCTGCGAGGAGCTCGACCTCACACGCGAGGAGTTCCTCGAGCTCGCGCTCTCGGCGATGCAGGCGAGAGCGGACGAGATCGGGCTGTAGGAGGCCCCCGCGGGTGTGGGGGGATCCGGCGCTCAGACAGTCCTCGAACGGGTCCCCGAGCGCGCTCGGCGCGCCACTGGCGCCCCTCGCACGCTCCTCCCGTTCTGCGGAACTCGCGGCGGACCCCCTCACCGGCGGGGGCCTCTGTTAAGCCGGATCCCCCTACGTCTGCCGTGCCCCCCGAGATTCAGTTCCGGGTGACCCGCGATTAACCCGGGGCTTGACGCGGCGTATATACTCGGCAGGAATTGCCCCGCGACGGTCGGAGACCGGCCCCATGCGCCTCATCATCTCAGAGAAGAACATCGCCGCCCGTCGCATCGCCGAGATTCTGGCGGTGGGCAAGCCGAAGGCGGACAAGGTCTACACGACACCCGTCTACTACTTCCGCCGGGACGGGGAGGACTGGGCGTCGATCGGCCTCAAGGGCCACATCATGGAAGTGGACTTCGCTCCGACACTCGATGCTTCCGCGGTCCGCGCACTGGCGCAGGCCGATCCGCGCATACTCGCCTACGGCGCCGATACGCTGCTCGACGCCGAACCGGAACTCGACCTGAAGCGCTGGCGTCTGGAGACGCTGCCGGTGCTCGCGCGCGTCGACGTGGAGAAGGTGCCCAAAGAGAAGGGCATCATCCAGTCGATCAAGAACCTCGCCAAGAAGGCCGACAAGGTCATCATCGCAACCGACTTCGATCGCGAGGGCGAGCTCATCGGCGCCGACGCGCGCGACGTCGTCCGCTCCGTCAACAAGACCGTCCCTGTCAGTCGCGTGCGCTTCTCGGCGATCACGAAAGACGAGATCGAGCGCGCCTTCGCCAACGAGGACGTGCTGTCCGAGGAGCTCGCGCAAGCCGGCGAGACGCGGCAGGAGATCGACCTCATCTGGGGTGCGGTCCTCACGCGTTACCTCACGCTCACGCTACAGAAGGTGACCCGCAAGCCCTTCGGCGATGTGCTCTCGTCCGGCCGGGTCCAGACGCCCACCCTGAAGCTCATCGTGGACCGCGAGAAGGAGCGGGACGCGTTCGTTCCCGAGGACTACTGGGTGGTCCGGGGCACCTTCGGCAAGAACGGCGACGAGTTCGGCGCCGGGCACGCCACCGAGCGCTTCACCACCGAAGACGCCGCGCGCGCCGCACTCGAGGCCGTCTCGGCTGCCACAGAGGCCACCATCACGGCAGTCAAGCGCACGAAGCGGCAGTCCAAGCCGCCTGCGCCGTTCAACACCACCGCCCTGATGGCCGCAGCCGCCTCCGAGGGGCTTTCGCCCTCTCAGACGATGCGGATCGCCGAGTCGCTGTACATGAGCGGTCTCATCTCGTATCCACGTGTGGACAACACCGTCTATCCGCCAAGCCTCGACATCAAGGGCATCGTGCGGACGCTCGCCGAGGTGCCGTTCTACTGGGAGCATGCGCACAAGCTCCTGCAGTCGCCTTTCCATCCGACACGTGGTGAGAAGGAAGCGACGGACCATCCGCCGATCCATCCCACGGGAGCCGCGGACCCCGACAAGCTCGACCCGCAGGCGTGGAAGCTCTACAACCTCGTCGCGCGCCGGTTCATGGCCACGCTGTCGGACCCTGCTGTGATCGAGGGCACGCGCGTCGATCTCGACGTGGCCGGCGAGCCCTTCGTCGCCAAGGGTGACGTCGTGCTCTCGCCGGGGTTCCGCGCCATCTACCCGTACGGCCTGCGCAAAGACGAGCACCTGCCGCAGCTGGCCGAGGGTGAGAGCGTGCGCTTCCTCGGCGCGGAGATGGAAGGTAAGCAGACGCAGCCGCCGGCCCGCTACTCGCAGGGACGCCTGATCCAGGAGATGGAGAAGCTTGGCCTCGGCACCAAGGCCACGCGGCACGACATCATCCAGACGCTCTACGATCGCAAGTACATCAGCAACGATCCGGTCGAGCCGACCTTCAAGGGCAAGACCGTCATCGAGGCGCTCTCCGCGTATGCGAGCGAGATCACCACGCCCGAGATGACCGTTTCGCTCGACCGCGAGATGGACGCCATCGCAGGCGGTCGTTCGACGCTCCCCGTCGTGGTGACGCACTCGAAGAACGCGCTTGCGACCGTGCTCGAGGAGCTCCTGCCTCGCGTGAGCGAGGTGGCCGACAAGCTCAAGGACGCCATCGACGAGGACGCCAAGGTGGGGAAGTGCCCGGTCTCCGGTCACGACCTGCTGATCAAGTACTCTCCCAAGAACCGCAACTACTTCGTAGGCTGCTCCGGCTACCCGGAGTGCACGGTTACCTATCCGCTGCCGAAGAACGCAAAGTACCAGTCGGCCGATGAACTGTGCCCCGTGTGCGGGACGCCGCAAGTCAAGATCATCCAGTTCAAGAAGCGGCCGCGTCTCATGTGTCTGAGCACCGAGTGCCCCACCAAGCGCGGCCCGGAGATCACGATCGCGAAGGGCGCCTGTCCCACGGGTGACGGCGGCGATCTCGTGGTGCACTACTCGCCGGTGGGCAGCCGCTACGTGCGCTGCACCAACTACGAGAACTGCAAGACCTCGTATCCGCTGCCGCAACAGGGCGATCTTGAGCCGACCGAGGAGACCTGCGAGTGTGGCACCCCGAAGGTGATCGTCCACACGAAGAAGGGCCCGTGGAAGATCTGCATCGACCCCGCATGTCCGCTCAAGGCTGCAAAGCCGGCTGCGGCGAAGAAGGCCGGTGGTGCCCGAAAGTCCGCTGCGAGGAAGAAACCCGGCGGCTCGGGTGCCACGGGCGCCGCGAAGAAGCCGCGCGGGGTGAAGTAGTCCGACTCGTCGTGAGCGGAGCGCCGGGTAGGGGCATCAACTGAATGCAACGTTCCCAACCCCCGGAGCCGTACGTGAAGATCGCCGTCGTGCAGCATGCCCTGCGACCGGCACCCGCCCAGGACCTCGAGGCGCTCGTGATCGCATCCGCACGCGCCGCCTCCGGGGGCGCCGAGGCGGTCTTTCTCCCCAACGTGACCGCAGTACACGACGGTCCGCTCGGAGACGATCTCTTCCGTCGCACCAGCGATGACGCCCCGGACACGATCGTGGTGGTGGCGCACCGCGACAGCGGGGCCGGGGAGCTGCCGGAGGCGACCGAGACGCTCGGTGCGGTCTGCGTGCTCGTGGGCGACGACGCGATCGACCCCGAGTTGCTTCGGGGCTGTGCCACGAGACGGCCCGGGATCGTTGTACTCGCGCCGGGTGCCGAATCCGACTTGCAGGCGCAGGCGGTGCTCGAGCTCGCGGTTGCTCTGAGCACCTCGCTCGCGTCAGTCGTGATCGTGGTCGAGGCCGACGGCGCCGAGCTCGGCGAGCCGGGTCACGGCGGTTCGGCGATCGTGCACCTCGGCGAAGTGCTTGCCGAGGCCGGGCCGGGAGACGATCTGCTGCTCGCTGACATCGCGGTGCCGCTCGGGCCACCCGAGGCTCCGGCGGCGTTCCCGGACATCCCGCCCGTGCTCCTGCAGCGCCTCGGCGCTCACCGCGGCCACAAGCTCGAAGTGAGCTATCCCGCCGACCTCGACTAGCGCGGGGCGCGCGCGGGTGGTGGTAGAATCCTCCCCGTACCTGGAGGCACGCTGCGAGCGCGCGGCCGCCACCGCAAGCGCTCCACGCACAGAGGGGGTCACGCTCGTATGTCACTGCCCAAGGTAACGGTCGTCGGTGCTGGACAGGTCGGCGCCACAACGGCACTGCTTCTCGCGCTCAAGGGTCTCGCGGACGTCGCGCTCGTTGATGTGGCCGAGGGCATCCCCCAGGGCAAGTCGCTGGACATGATGCACGCGCGTTCGGTCGAGCGTTTCGCCTCTACTGTGACGGGGACGAACGACTACGCCCCGACCGCCGGTTCGGACGTGGTCGTGGTGACTGCCGGTCTGCCGCGCAAGCCCGGCATGACCCGCGAGGACCTGCTCGCCGCCAACGGCGCGATCGTGCGCTCGGTCATCGCCGAGGTGCGCGTCTCGTCTCCCGATGCGGTGATCATCCTCGTCACCAACCCACTCGACGTCATGGCGCACCTGGCGTGGCGCGTGTCGGGCTTCCCGGCCGCCCGCGTGCTCGGCATGGGCGGCGTTCTCGACTCGGCGCGCTTCGCGTACTTCATCGCGGAGGCGACCGGTGCCTCGGTCGCCGACATCGAGGCGGTCGTGATCGGTGCCCACGGAGACACGATGGTGCCACTGCCGCGCTTCTCCACGGTGGGCGGCACGCCGCTTTCGGAACTCCTGCCCGCCGGGGAGGTAGCCGAGATCGTGCGCCGCACGGTCTTTGGTGGCGCCGAAGTCGTCGCCCTCCTGAAGTCCGGAAGCGCATTCTACGCGCCGGCAGCATCGGTGACCGCGATGGTCGCAGCCGTGCTCGGCGACACGGGTGCGGTCATGCCCTCGTGCGTTCTGCTCGAGGGCCAGTACGGTCTCTCGGGCCTGCACCTCAACGTCCCCGCATCACTCGGTCGCGCGGGCGTGCTCTCCGTGCCCGTATGGGACCTCGACGAGGCCGAGCTCGCTGCCCTGCGCACGTCCGCGGTCGGCGTGGCCGAAACGCTCGCGACCATAGACCTCGGAGCGTGACGTTGGCATCCGTCGCCCTCATCGCCCAGGCCGTGTACGGCGCGATCGCCGAGGCTGCCACCACGCTCCGGCCTGACGTGGCCGCGGCGATGGAGCGGGCGGCGGCCGACGAGCCGTCGGAGCGGGGGCGCGAGGTCCTCTCACAGCTGATCGAGAACGCTACGATCGCACGGGCCGACCGGGTGCCGCTGTGCCAGGACACCGGCACCGTCTGGGTGTGGGTGGAACTCGGCGTGGCCGAGTGCCTCGATGGTGACCTGGCTGCCGCGGTGGACGACGCCGTGGCACGCGCCTACCGCGACAACGCGCTGCGCATGAGCGTCGTGCGAGACGCCTTGGGAGATCGCACGAACACCGCCGACAACACACCCGCGTTCCTCGATATCACGCTTCGGCCGGGAACCGGCGCGACCGTGCACGTCATGCTCAAGGGCGGAGGCTCGGACAACGCGAGCGCGCTCGCCATGCTCGACCCAGCAGCAGGCGAGGAGGGGGTCGCGCGCTTCGTGCTCGATACCGTCTCGGCGAAGGCGACGGGTGCCTGTCCACCGCTGGTGGTGGGCGTGGGCGTGGGCGGGACTTTCGATACCGTGGGCAAGCTTGCCAAGAGGGCGCTGCTGCGTCCGCTCGGCACGCCGGCCTCCACCGAGGCGTCTGCGGCCCTGGAGGCACGGCTCCTTGCCGACATCAACGTGCTTGGCATCGGGCCCGCGGGCCTGGGCGGTGCCACGACGGCTCTCGGCGTGCGCGTACTGACCGCGCCCTGCCATATAGCCGCGCTCCCGGTCGCCGTGAACATCGGCTGTTCGGCGATGCGCTCGGCTACAGTGGAGGTCTCCTAGGATGGCTGACACCCCGACGGTCATCGCGGAGACGCCAGAGCCGAAGAGCAGGCCGTACTCGGCGGTCCTGCGCAACAAGCGATTCCGCGCGCTGTGGATGTCGCAGTTCGTGAGCGGGCTGGGCGACTGGCTGGTCATCGGTCTCCTCATCCCGCTGGTGACCACGCTGACCGACGGTTCGTCGTTCGCGGTTGCCGGCATCATGATCGCCAAGATGGTGCCGTCGCTGCTGTTCTCCTCGGTGATCGGCGTGTTCGTGGACCGCTTCGACCGGCGCCGCCTGATGATCGCCTGCGACCTCGTGCGTGCCCTGCTCACGCTCTTCCTGCTCTTCACCAACAGCCTCGCAGTGATCTACATGACCGTGCTGCTGATGGAGATCGCCTCGCTGTTCTTCTCGCCGGCCCGCAGCGCGCTCATCCCGCGCCTGGTCGCCGAAGAGGAGGTGGCCGTCGCCAACGGGCTTGCGTACACCACGCAGCAGGCGAGCATGCTCATCGGTCTCACGATGTCGGGCGCGATCCTCGCGGGCTTCGAGGCGATCGTGCGCTGGGTCCTCGCGAGCGGCCTGCCGTTCGTAGACGTGCTCGTCGGGCCGTTCGCGCCGGCGCTTCTGGGTTCGCGAGCCGGCGTCGTGCTCAACAGCCTGACATTCATCGTCTCGGCGACCCTGCTGTGGTCGATCCGGGTGCGCGTCCGTCCGGACCGCGATGGCGGCGGGTTCCAGCTGTCGCTGATCGGCAAGGACGCGCTCGAGTCCTTCCGGTTCCTCGGAGGGCACAAGGAGCTCCGCGGGCTGCTCGTGACCATCGGCATGGCCATACTGGGCGGCGGCGCGATCATCACCGTCGGCCTCACGTACGTGCAGGGCATACTCGCCGAAGGCATCCCGATCCTCGAGCAGTTCGAGGCGATCCAGCGGCTGATCGCGGCGCCGCAGACCTTCGTGCTCGTGCTTCTTGCGCTCGGCATGGTGACGGGGGCGATCATCGTGCCGAGGCTGGCGAGCAGGATCCCGCTGCAGGCGCTCTTCCTCGGCGCGGTGACCGTGTTCGGGGTGAGCATGCTCGTCTTCGCCAGCGTAGGCGTCTACTGGGTGTCGATCATCTTCGGCTTCACTGCCGGCTTCTGCATCGCCTGTCTCACGGTGGCGGGCAACACATACGTTGCCCAAACCGTCTCCGACGACATCCGCGGACGGGTGTTCACCGCCATGGAGTCGGTCATCCGCGTGTCGCTGCTGCTCTCGATGGTGGTCGTCGCCCCGCTCGCCGACCTCCTGGCGACGCTCATCCGAAAGCTGTCCGAAGGAATGACCGACCCCTCGTGGTTCACCGGCCCGCGCGTGACGCTGCTGATCGCGTCGCTCATCGTGCTCGGCGCAGCGTACTACGCGTACCGCACGCTCGACTGGCGTCAGGCGGACCACGTGAACGGTGGCGCGGTGGTGACGGCCGATGAGTGAACCGGTCCGCATCACCGTTCCGGACGACCTCGGGCGTCTGCGAGGTCTGCGCGCAGGGACGGCCGTGCTGCTCTCGGGACCGGTCTTCACCGCGCGCGACGCCACCCATGCACGACTCGTGGCCGAGCTCGAGCGCGACGGCGCGCTGCCGTACGGACTCGCCGGTGCTGTGCTCTTCTACGCGGGTCCCACACCCGCAGCCGCAGGCCGTCCGGTGGGCTCGGTGGGTCCCACGACTGCGAAGCGGATGGACGCGTGGACGCCGACGCTGCTCGCAGCAGGTATCACGGCAACCATCGGCAAGGGCGCGCGTTCCGACGCCGTGCGCGCCGCGTGCGCCCGGCACGGGGCGGTCTACCTGGCTGCGGTCGGGGGTGCCGCGGCTCTGCTCGCCACGAAGGTGGTCTCCGCAACGCCGGTCGCGTACGCCGACCTCGGCACGGAGGCGCTCGTGCGCCTGGAACTCAGCGAGTTCCCCGCGTGGGTCGCCATCGATGCCGAAGGGAACGACCTCTACGCCGAGGCGCGCAGTGGTCTCGCGCACGGCGAGGAGGGCGAGCGATGAGCGGGCTTCTCATCACCTTCGAGGGCGGCGATGGCTCGGGCAAGTCGACGCAGATAGTGCGGCTGGCCGAGCGCCTGCGCGGCCTCGGGTTCGACGTTCGGACCTTCCGCGAGCCCGGCGGCGTGGCTGCTGGCGACGCCGGCGAGCGTATCCGTGACATCGTGCTCGATCCCGCGCACGCGGAACTCGATCCGCGTGCCGAGCTGCTGCTTTACGTGGCGAGCCGCGCGCAGCAGGTTGCCGAGCACTACCGGCCGGCGCTGGCCGAGGGCGCGATCGTGCTCTGCGATCGCTACGCCGACTCGAGCGTCGCCTACCAGGGCTACGGACGTGCCGTGCTGCCGGTCGAGGAGGTCCGCGAACTCAACCGCATCGCCACCGGCGGCCTCGTGCCGGATCTCACGCTCCTGCTCGACGTGGACGCCGCCTCGGGTCTCGCGCAGGCGACCGTCGCCGGGGCCGATCGTCTCGAGCAGGCGGGCGCCGACTTCCACGAGCGCGTGCGTGCGGGATATCTCGAGCTAGCGAAAGACGAACCCGGGCGCATCAGGCTCATCGGCCGAGCGTCCGTCGACGAGGTCGCCGCCGAGGTTTGGGCGCAGGTGGAGCCGCTGCTCGGGCGCCTCGATCGGGCGTGACCTCGTGACTGACTGCGTGTGGGACGACCTCGTTGGCCAGCGCCGGGCCGCGGGCTTCCTGCGCCGTGCGGCGGAGTCGGGGAGCGTCTCTCACGCCTATCTGTTCGTCGGCCCCACCGGCACCGGCAAGAAGACGGCCGCCCGCGCGCTCGCCTGCGCGCTGTACTGCGACGACAACGGGTGCGGCTCGTGTCACGCGTGCCGCCGGGTTCGTGCATCGTCTCATCCCGACGTCCACGTGCTCGCGCCGGAGGGCGCGGCCTCGGAGTACCTGATCGATCAGGTCCGGGATGTCGTCCACGACGTTTCGCTCAAGCCGATCGAGGCGTCACACAAGGTGTACATCTTCCAGGACGGACGTTTCAACGACGCTGCGGCCAACGCGTTCCTCAAGACGCTCGAAGAGCCGCCGCTCGACGTGGTGATCGTCCTGCTCGCCGATGACTACGATGACGTGCTGCCCACCATCGCCTCCCGATGCCAGGTCGTGCGCTTCTCGCCGGTGCCCGAGTCCACGGCGCGCGCGCTCGTGATGGAGCGCACCGGCGCGAGCGAGGACGAGGCGCGGGCCGCGCTCGCCGCAGCCGGCCAGGTGATTCCGCGCGCCATCGACTTCCTGCGCTCGGCGGGACGACGCAACGCACGGGCCACGATCATGGGGATCCTGAAGCGCCTGACGGTCATGGACGGCCATGACGTGCTCAAAGCGGCACGGGAACTGCTCACTGCGGTGCGTGCGCCGCTCGAAGAGACCAAGGGCGTGCAGGCCGAGGAGGCCGAGGCAGCGAGGGATTATCTCTCGAAGGGCCTCAGCAAGCGCATGGATCAACGCCACAAGCGTGAGCTCACCGCCGCCGAGCGCGATGGGATCGGTGAGATCCTGAGCGTGACCGAGAGTTGGCTGCGGGACTGCCTGGTGATCGCGAAGGGCATGCCCGAGTTCGTGAACAACGTGGATACGGCCGACGCCACCGCTGAAGTGGCTGCAGCCATCAGTGTGCCGGCCGCGATACGCGCTTTGGATTGCGTGCGGACGGCTCGCGGGCGCATAGCCTATAATGTGTCTCCCCAGCTGGTCGTCGAGGCCATGCTGTTCGACATACAGGAGGTACTCCGATGCCCACGGTAGTGGGAGTGAAGCTTCGTTTCGCCGGCAAGGTGCTCTGGTTCGACCCGGCCGGCTCAACGCCCGAAGAGGGCCAGCACGTGATCGTCACAACCGAGCGTGGCCAGGAGTTCGGCGAGGTCGTCATGGCGCCGCGCGACGTGGACCCGGCGGAGATTCCCGCCGAGCTCAAGCCAGTGGTCCGCATCGCCGACGAGAACGACCTCGCACGCGCCGAGGCGCTGCGCGACCGCGAGCGCGAGGAGATGGAGCGCTTCCGGGCGCTCGTAACCAAGCATAGCCTCGAGATGAAGCCGATCGGCGCCGAGCACCTCTTCGACGACTCGAAGATCGTGTTCTACTTCGCCGCCGAGGAGCGCGTGGACTTCCGCGAGCTCGTGCGCGAACTTGCTGCCGAACTGCACAACCGCATCGACATGCGCCAGGTCGGCGTTCGTGATGAGGCGCGCATGATCGGCGGCCTCGGCCACTGCGGTCAGCAGCTGTGCTGCGTGCGTTTCGGCGGGGAGTTCCAGCCGGTCTCCATCCGCATGGCCAAGGAGCAGGACCTGCCGCTGAATCCCTTGAAGATAAGCGGCCTCTGTGGCAGACTCATGTGCTGTTTGCGGTACGAGTACGACGCGTACAAGGACTTCAAGCAGCGTGCTCCAAAGTGCGGCGCAACGGTCGATTTCCCGGACGGTTCGGCGGGCAGGATCTCCTCGATGAACATCCCGAGGGAGACGCTCACGATCCGGCAGCAGGGCGGCCCGGAGATCACGGTCCCGCTCGAAGCGCTCGATTGCAGCGCCGGCAGAAGCGGTCCGTGTACTCTGTGCGCTGATGCGATTCCGCAGCAGCCCACAGGCGTGGGTCTCGCACACGGGACCACGCCGACGCTTCGGGAGGCCGAACGTCCGGCGGAGGCACCAGCCGGCAAGCGGCCGGAGGGTTCGCGCCGGAAACGGTCGGGTAACGGACCGAAGTCCGACGGCGGCGGGGCGCAGAAGCCGCGTGCCGAAGCGCCGAAGAGCGGGTCGCAGCAGCCCAAGCAGCGACAGCCGAAGGACCGCGGCCCCAAGCCGCAGCAGGCGGCAGGTACGACCGAGGCGCAGGCGCCCGCGAGCAGCACGAGGCGGCGCAGGCGGCGCAGGCCCCGCCCAGAGGGCGGCAGCACGGCAAGCGAGTAGCACAGATAGGCCGACGTAGCTCAGCTGGTAGAGCAGCGCACTCGTAATGCGCAGGTCAGCGGTTCGAATCCGCTCGTCGGCTCCATAGCATGAATCAGCAGCCCCCTTCACGGGGGCTGCTTCGTTGTGTCGCCCCGTGCGGAGGTCATGCTATGGTTTCGGCGAGGCTTGTGTGTCGGGATTCGGGCCGTTTGGGGGAGTTCATGACGGGTCTGCATGTGCGCCGGGATGCTCGTACGAGTGCACCGCCGGTACTCGCACGGGCGTGTTCGTTCATGGTGGCGGTCTCATTGCTGTGGGCCGTAGCATCACCCGCGCTCGGCCTCGTGACCGCCGTCAGTCCCGCGAGCCTGCCCGAGTTCCCGGGTAGCTCCGTGCCCCTCGATCTCAGCACGCGTTCGCTGCCTCAGCTGCCGCTCGAAGACGATGCTCCCGATTTCGGGGGAGTGGGCGCCGCCTCGACCATCGGTGCGTCGGACGTCGCACTGCCCTTCACCGGAGGTTGGTACTGGGTCGGCGACTACCTGAACATCGACGGTTGGGTCGACAACAACACGGCCACCACGGCCGGACTGGTCTTCATCCGCTTCGTGGTGCAGACGGACACCGGCGTGACGCTTGTCGACGAGGTGGGCGTGGCGGCGGTCTACAACCTCAGGCCGGGAGAGAGCGCAACGTTCAAGGCGCTCTACCACCTGCCCGACCATGCGGGCAACTCCATGATCGTCGGCGTAGAGACCCTGGCCATACAGCCGACCTCGTACCCGGCCGCGGTCGACCTCACGTGGGTGAGCGAATCGTATGTGACCGATGCCGACGGCGTCCGGCTGTGGACGTTCACCTACCGCAACGACTCGGCCATCACGCTCCAGCACCCCATACTCGGCGGCATCGAGCTCAATGCGGCCGGCGACGCGTTCAGTACGATGATCGGCACGAAAGCCGCGATCATCGCGCCAGGGCAGACGGTCGCGATCGAGGCCTACGGCTTCAACCTCGCCGATACGCCCGCGAGTGTCCTGTCGTACTGCCAGGCAGTGCCGAAGCGGCTCGATCCCGTCTACCGGTTCTTCAACCGGAGCAACGGGACGCACTTCTACACCGTGTCCGCTGAAGAGCGGGATTCGGTCATCATCCGGTGGCCCGACACCTACACCTACGAGGGCGTCGCGTACTTCACCGATCCCGACCGCAACGCCCAGCTGCTCTACCGGTTCCTCTACCTGCGCGGCGGGAGTCACTTCTACACGGCGAGCGTCGATGAGGCCAACCTGGTGATAGCCCGCTGGCCGAACATCTTCCGGTACGAGGGCCCCGCGTACCGGGTGTCCGCAACGCAGGTCTCCGACTCGGTCGCGGTCTACCGCTTCGTCAACCGGAAGAACAGCAGCCACTTCTACACCGCTTCGGCAGAAGAGGCCGAGATGGTGAAGGCCCGTTGGTCGTCCACGTACATCTACGAAGGCCCGGCCTTCTGGGTCGCGCAGTAGCGGCAGAGCGGATACCCCCTGGGTACACCTTGCGGAACCAGGTAACCGTGTTACATTGTCGCAACCGCGCCTCCGGTCGGGAGCTGAGCGCCGCCCTGCCGGGCGTCCCCGGCGTCGGCTCCACGAATCATCTGCGACCCCGGGTCCACCCCGGGGTCGCTTGCGTTCTGCGGGGCGGAGTCAACTCGATCTCGCATGCTAGACTGAACCTCGCGCTGCGTGGGCGCTGTCCGCACTGACAAGAGGAGAGTCGCATGGGGTGGCCTGCATCCGCAGGGGGCTCCGAAAGGACCGATGATCCCCCCGATCGCGCGACGCGCGTGTTCGATCGGCTTGCGCTCTCACTGTCGGTGCTCTTGTGCGCCGTACTTGCCTTCCTCGCGGTCAACGAGCCCTGGGTCTCGGACGACTTCAGCGGCGCCTTGTTCCTGAAGGAGCACCCGGGTCTGTGGGAGACCGTGTCGTACGGCTACCAGACATGGACCGGACGCTTCGCAAGTTCGGCGTTCTCTTGGATGGCGATGCAAGTCCGCCCGGTCTACGGGATCGGCATATGGCTGGGCCTACTGGCCCTGGTCGTACAGACGTTCGCGCTGGCAAGGGGGAGATACCCCCGCGCCCGCCGCTCCGATCTGTACGTGCTCTGCCTGCTACTACTCGCGTACTGGTACGGACTGCCCGCCCTCGAGGAGACCATCTTCTGGACGGCCGGTTCGTTGGTCTACCTGTGGCCTGCTCTAGCTGTGCTCCTGTTCCTGTATCCGTATCGGCGCTGGGACCCCGAGGCTCTGCCCGCGAAAGCTTCCGCCATGCGCGAGGTCGCCCTGGCGTTAGGGATGCTCCTACTAGGTGTGTTCGTGGGGGGTTCCCAGGAGCAGGTGCTGGTGGCCGGGATGCTCTATCTGTTCGTCCTGGCGCTGCGGGCGGCGCGTTCGGGCAAGCTGCGGCGGATTCCCGCTCACTTCTATTCAGGCGCACTGGGCCTCGTGGCAGCGGGAGCGATCAGCCTCGCCGCACCCGGGAACAGCGCTCGCCTGGACGTCACACCCTCCGAAGGGCTGCTCCAGACGGCGATCGCGGCCGCGAAGTACGTTGTCCACATCCTGGTGGACTGGATGCCGCCGATGACCCCGTGGCTCCTCTGCCTCCTTCTGCTCGCGATCCCGGTCACGGGCGTTCTACGCAACACGAAGGAAGTAGGGCGCACGCCCGTATCGCTGCGTTCGGACTGGTGGGTCTGGGTGCTCCTCGGCCTGGCCACCGTCTCCACGCTCTTCGTGCGACCGTACTTCGCGGCCGAGCGCACGGTGATGTTCCTCGCGGTGTTCCTGGCCGTTGGCGCCGTATCGCTCCAGACAGGCTCTCGCACGACTTCAGTGCTCGAACGACTCCCGGCACTGGCCGCCTCGGCTGCGCTCTGCCTGCTGCTCCTGGTGACCGTCGGAGACGTGGCGCTGAGCGGCTGGCAGGCCCGTAGCCTGAGGCTGGGGCAGCAAGAGCGGGCCGAGGATGTGGCTCGGCAGAAGCAGGAGGGGCTGCGGGACATCGTTGTTGCCCCGCTTACCGACGATGTGCCCCGGCGCGGTGTGATGTGGGGCGACGGTACCGCAGACAAGGCGTTCTGGATCAACGGGATCCTGGCCAGCTGGTACGAAGTGGACAGTGTAGTCGTTTCGGGAGGCGCGCAGCCGGAGCAGGGTAGTCAGTAGCCGCGGCTGCGACAGTCCGGACCGGAGCTGTGCACTGAGCGTCATGAGGGCGCCACGGTATCGGAAGGCTGGTTGTTCGCGCACGCGAGCGAGACGACTGAGGAGGGGGCGGGCTGAAGAGGTGCGGTCACCGGCATTCGGCATGTTCTTCGTGGCACCCACTGTCTTCACCGGTACCTGGCGTTCGACATCGCGTGCTGCGCGATCGAGGGCCCGATGAGCGCACGCGGCCCTGGCGCTCGGCGTGTTCGCGTCGCCGGTGTTGAGCTTCCTCGGCGTCGGCTTCTGACGGGGGAGTCATGAGACTCGACCTCATCTGCGTCGGCCGTCTCAAGGAGCGTCACTGGCGTGACGCGGCCGATGAGTACCTCAAACGTCTCGGCCCGTACGCACGCGTCTCGATGATCGAGGTCCCCGACCGCGACGTGACGGCCGACGAGGCGCGCGCGCTCGAGTCGGAGGCGGCAGGCGTGCTGAAGGCGATCTCCGAGGGCGCGACGGTGGTAGCGCTCGAGATCGGCGGCAGGATGCGCTCGTCCGAGGAGCTTGCCGCGTGGCTCGAAGCGCTCGGTACGTCGGGCAGGAGCCATGTGGCGTTCGTGGTGGGCGGTGCAGCGGGTCTGCATCCGGACGTGCTTGCGCGCGCCGACGAGCGCATTTCCCTCGGACCGCTCACGCTGCCGCACCAGCTTGCACGCGTGGTACTGCTCGAGCAGTTGTATCGTGCCTTTCGCATCATCCGCGGTGAGCCGTACCATAGGTAGCCATGGGGCCGAAGGTGCATCTTACGCTCACGCGGCAGTGGGCGATCGAGGAGGGCTTCTCCGAGCGGGAGGCCGAGCTCATCGCGCGTGCCGACGTCGGATTCGACACGCGCTATCCGGCGCGAGCTTCGTTCGAGAACATCACCCGGCACTTCGCTCCCACGGTGTGGGTCTGGTCTGCACGATACCTGAAGCGCGCCGCGCGCTGGGGCGACCTCATGCTGCTCGGGTATGCGCTGCACTGCGCGCAAGACGGCGTGGCCCACGGCCGGATCGGGACGAGACATCTGAGCGCGCTGGCGTTCAAGCGCGCGAATCCGGATGCATGGGAGACGTCGCCTGTCGGCGTGCGGCGGAGAACTGAAGCGGTGACGAGGGAGCGGATGCGCCGCTATCGCGCGCTTGCAGGCTAGACGAGTTTCGTGACCTGCATCTCAACGCCCCACTGCTTCGCAAGGTCGGCTCCGAGCGCGGCGGCATCGTCGTAGTTGGCGTACATGCCCTGTGGCTTGGTTGAACCGTCCTCGAAGGCAAGCGCGACCCACCACAGTCCGCCCTCAGTGGCGGCCCCGATGCGGTCGACCCGGATGTGAGTGACCTTGTGGCCCTCTGTCTGGACGCCGTTGCTGTCGAGCAGGCCCATCGTGCCCTCCTTGCGATGCACTCTCTCTAACTCATTCCCGCATCGTCACGGGGATTCACGTGCAGATTGCGTGCCATCCTCAGGTTGCTTAAGAAACTCCAGAACCCCAGGCCGACGAGCGCGCGGAATCGAGCGACAGGTGGACGCCGCGTTGCCCCCTCAGGGGGCGGGCGGTATGCTGAATCGCCGATGCCGACGACCGTGAGGAGCACCTGCTCGTGCGCGACACCCTGAACGCAGCCATAACTGCAGCACTCGTGGCCGCGATCGCCGAAGGCCGGCTACCCCTGGCCGAGCCGCCGCAGGTTCTCGTGGAGCGGCCGCGCGACCCGTCGCACGGCGACTGGGCCACCAACGTCGCGCTCGTATCGGCCAAGGCGGCAGGACTGCCGCCGCGGCAGATCGCCGAGATCATCGCCACCGACCTGCGCGAGCGCCTCGTGGGTGTGGCCGACACCATCGAGATCGCCGGACCGGGCTTCATCAATATCCGGCTCACGCAGGGCGTGATGGCGAGCGTGGTCGCGAGCATCCGCGACCAGGGCGATCGCTACGGTGCTGCGCCGCGCACCGGTGCGCGCGTGCAGGTGGAGTTCGTGTCGGCAAACCCGGTGGGGCCGATGCATGTCGGCCATGGCCGGTGGGCCGCTCTCGGCGACTCGATCGCCCGGATTCTCGAGCACGCGGGTGATGCGGTCCAGCGTGAGTTCTACATCAACGATGCCGGCGTCCAGATGGGCATCTTCGCTGCGAGCGTCTCGGCGCGCTACCTGGAGCTCACCGGGCGCGAGGGGGCGTTTCCCGAGGACGGCTATCGCGGCGCGTACATCACCGACATCGCGCGCGAGATACTGGAGGCGGAAGGCGAAACGTGGGCCGACGCTCCGGCGGGCAAGCGTGAGGCGCACTTCAAGGAGCAGGCGTACGCGGCTGTGCTCGAGCATCTGAAGCGGGTGCTCTCCGGCATGGGCGTCGACTTCGACGTGTGGTTCTCCGAGCGCACCCTGCACGCCGCGGGCGCGATCGAGCGAGGCATCGAGCGGCTGCGCGAGGCCGGCTACGTCTTCGAGCATGAAGGCGCGCTCTGGTTCCGCTCCACCGACTTCGGCGACGACAAGGACCGCGTGCTCAAGAAGGCCGACGGCAGCTACACGTACTTCGCAGCGGACATCGCGTACCACGCCGACAAGTACGACCGCGGTTTCGACCTCGTTATCGACATCTGGGGCGCCGACCATCACGGCTACGTGAAGCGGATGGAGTCGGCTGTGGCCGCGCTGGGCCACCCCGGCAAGCTCGAGGTCATCATCGGCCAGATGGTGAACCTGTTCCGCAACGGCGAGGTCGTGCGCATGAGCAAGCGTACCGGCGAGATGGTCACCTTCGAGGACCTGCTCGACGAGGTGGGCGCCGATGCGGCGCGCTACTTCTTCCTGCGCCGCTCCACCGATCAGCCGGTGGACTTCGACATCGCGCTCGCCAAAGAGCGTTCGGCGGACAACCCTGTCTACTACGTGCAGTACGCGCATGCGCGCATCTGTTCGATCCTGCGCAAGGCCTCCGGGGCCGACACCGCGGACGAGAGCGTGGATGTCGACGCGGTCGCGGCCGGCATCTCGGCGGATGACGGCGCGCTCGCGCTTCTGGGATCGGAGCCCGGCACGCTTGCCGGCGATGCCGAACTCGGACTGCTGCGCACGCTTGCGGCGTTTCCCGAGACGGTCACGCTCGCCGCGCGTCAGCGCGCGCCGCACAAGCTCACGACGTACGCTGAGGACCTCGCGAGCGCTTTCCACCAGTTCTACACCCACTGCCAGGTGGTCGTGGATGACCCGCAGCTCCGCAGCGCGCGCCTCGCACTCGCCGACGCATCGCGGATCGTCCTGGCGCGCACGCTCGGCCTGCTTGGCGTGAGCGCCCCGCAGCGGATGTAGCGGCTCCCCGGTTTCGCCTCGTGCGGCGCACTCGTGTATCCTCACTCCCTACAGGAGACCCCGAAGGGGAGGAACACGCGCCATGGCCCGACCGTCGACCCCGCGCCCGCCTGCGGCCCCCGATCAGCTGACCGCGGCCGATCTCATGCCGATCCTGCCGACAACCGCCGAGGTCAAAGACGGCCACCTGTGGATCGGCGGCGTGGACATGGTTGAGCTGGCACGTGAGGCGGGCACTGCGCTCTACGTGATGGACGAAGCGACCATCCGCCAGCAGCTCGCCGACTACGTCACCTGGACGCGCTACCACTGGAAGGACGTCGACGTCGTCTACGCCGGCAAGGCCTTCCTGACCCTCGGCATGGTGAAGATCGTCGAGGAGGAGCAGTGCTGCCTGCTCTGCGCCTCCGGCGGCGAGCTCGCCTATGCGCTGCGCGCCGGCTTCCCGATGGAGCGTGTGCAGATGCACGGCAACAACAAGACGCCGGCCGAACTGGCCGAGTGCCTCGATGCGGGCATCGGGCGCATCGTGGTGGACAACTTCGAGGAGATGGAGCGTCTATCGGCGCTTGCGGCCGGGCGAGGCGCCACGCAGCGGGTGCTCATCCGTGTGACGCCGGGTGTGGCCGCCGACACGCACGACTTCATCATGACCGGCGCCGAGGACTCCAAGTTCGGCTTCGGTCTCAACCAGGGTCTTGCGATGGAGGCCGTCAAGCGCGCCATCGCGCTTCCCGGTATCGAGTTCGAGGGCCTGCACATGCACATAGGCAGCCAGATCTTCGCGCTGCACAGCTACGCGAAGGCGATCGAGGTCATGGTCGGCTTCATGCAGCAGATCAAGGCCGAGACCGGGCACGACGTCCGCATGCTGGACGTGGGCGGCGGCCTCGGCGTGGCCTACGGCGTGCCGGACGAGCCTTCGACCGTGAAGGAGTTCGGTAAGATCGTGGTCGACGGCATCAAAGAAGAATGCGAGCGCCACGGTCTGCCCGTGCCGCGGATGGCAGTCGAACCCGGCCGCTCGATCGTCGCGAACGCCGGTGTGACGCTCTACACCATCGGCTCGATCAAGGAGATCCCGGGGATCCGCACGTACGTGGCGATCGACGGCGGGATGTCGGACAATATCCGCACCTCGCTTTACGACGCGCACTACGAGGCGATCATCGCGAACAAGGCCGACCAGCCTCGCGAGATGGTCGCCACCATCGCCGGCAAGCACTGCGAGAGCGGCGACATCGTCGTCAAGGATGCGCCGCTGCAGATGCCTGAGGTGGGCGACGTCGTGTGTGTGTGCGCCACCGGCGCCTACTGCTTCTCGATGAGCAGCAACTACAACAAGCAGGTACGCCCCGGCGTGGTGTTCGTGCGCGACGGCGAGTGGCGCTGGTCGCTTCGCCGGGAGACATACGAAGACCTCATGAAGAGCGATCTCGGATAGCGGTCCGCGTGAATGGCATCCGTCTCGCATGGGTGATGGCATGAGACGAGTGGTGAAGTACATCTGCCTGGTCACGGGCGCTCTCGCGCTGGCCCTCGGCGTTGTCGGCATCTTCCTGCCGATGTGGCCGACGACGCCCTTCCTGCTGCTCGCGGCGGCGTGCTTCATCCGGAGCTCCGACCGGCTGTACGCCTGGCTGCTCGAACACGAGCACCTCGGGCCGTATATCCGGGACTACCACTCGGGCAGGGGCATCCCGCTCCGCGCCAAGCGCATCACGCTGGCTACGATGTGGATCACGTCGCAGGCGTCGTGGATGATCATCATGGCGCACCGGGGTGTACGGGCGTGGACCGTGGGGTATGCCGTTCTCCTGTTCGTAGTGGCGGTCGGCGTGCACTACTACATCGGGTTCCGAATCCCCACGCGGTCAGGGGAGCCAGACGCCCCGTCCGCCGAGGGAGACGGCGACCCGGAGGATGCAAGCGCATAGAGCCGTCGGCGCTCTGCCCGCGGGGGCGGAGGTGCGTTCGCCTGCGCTATACTTCACGGCACGAACGACCACTTCGTCTCTCGCCGGAAAGGCGCCGCTCATGCGCACTGTGAACGTCGGACTCATCGGCCTCGGCACCGTCGGCAGCGGCGTCGTGGAGATCCTGAACCGCCATGGCGAGCAGTTCCGCACACGCGCCGGCGTCGACCTCGCGCTCGCACGCTGTGCCGACCGCGATCCCGCGCGCGCCGAGGCTCTCGGCCTCGCGCCCGGGGCGTTCACCACGGATGCGGCCGACATCATCGGCGACCCGTCTATCGACATCGTCATCGAGCTCATCGGCGGCACCGGCGTCGCGCGGAGCATCGTGCTCGACGCGCTGGCGGCCGGCAAGACCGTCGTGACCGCCAATAAGGCGCTCATGGCCACGCACGGCCAGGAGATCATGGATGCGGCCGCAGCCACCGGCGCGGACATCCTGTTCGAGGCTGCGGTGGGTGGCGGCATCCCGATCATCGGCCCACTCAAGCACAGCCTGGTCAGCAACGAGATCCAGGCGGTCTACGGCATCGTGAACGGCACCACCAACTACATGCTCTCGAGGATGGCCGACGAGGGACTCGACTACGACACGGTGCTTGTCGAGGCGCAGGAGCGCGGCTTCGCCGAGGCGGATCCGACAGCAGACGTGGACGGCCTCGACGCCGCGGCGAAGATCGCCATCCTTGCGTCGATCGCCTTCAACTCGCGCGTCACGTTTGCCGACGTGCCCGCCGAGGGCATCCGGTCGATCACACCCGGCGACATCGACTACGCACGCGAGACAGGCTACGTGATCAAGCTCATGGCGATCGGCAAGCGCACGGCCGAAGGCCTCGACATCCGCGTGCAGCCCACGATGATCCGCGCGGACCATCCACTGGCGAAGGTGAACGGCGTCTACAACGCCATCTACGTCGTGGGCGACGCGGTGGGCGAGACGATGTTCTTCGGCGAGGGCGCCGGCTCTCTTCCGGCCGCCTCGGCTGTGGTGGGCGACGTCATCGAAGCGGCGCGTTACATCGAGGGCGAGTGCCGGTCCCTGGTCGGCTGCACCTGCACCGAGAGCATCCCGGTCCGCGACATCGCCGACCTCACCACCTCGTACTACCTGCGCATTCACGTCCGCGACGAGCCGGGCGTGCTCGCTGCCATCGCGGGCATCTTCGGCGATCACGGTGTGTCGCTTGCCTCGGTCATCCAGAAGCGTGCCGAAGACGGTGGCGCCGAGATCGTGTGGATCACCCATGAGGCCGCCGAACGCGACATGCGCTTGGCGCTCGCAGCGATCGAGCAGCTCGACGTGGTCGACGCTGTTGGCTCCATTCTGCGTGTGGAGGAGCTGTAGCCGGTGTCCGTTAGCGTCACAGTGCCAGCGTCATCGGCCAACCTCGGGCCGGGATACGACGCGTTCGGGCTGGCGCTTGGGCTCTACAACGAGTTCGAGGGTGAACTCGCCGCCACCTGGCGTGTCGAGGTCCGCGGCGAGGGAGCAGGGCGACTCCACGCCGACGAGAGCAACGAGGTCGTTCGGGCGATGAAGCGCGTGTTCGCCGAGGTGGAGCAGCCTGACCTTGCGGCTGACATCGTCTGTCACAACGGGATTCCCGTGGGCCGTGGGCTTGGGTCTTCGGCCGCGGCAATCGTCGGGGGGCTGGTCCTCGGCGACGCGCTGGCGGGCACACACCTCGGGAAGCGCCGCCTGCTTGAGATCGCGGCCGAGGCTGAAGGACACGCCGACAACGTGGCCGCTGCGCTCTACGGGGGCTTCACGGTCGTCTCGGGCGCGGTGCCGCATCTCACCTGCGCGCACGTGGATCCGGCGGGTGGCCTGGCCGCGCTGATCGTGATCGGCGAGCAGGAGCTTTCTACCTCGCTCGCGCGCGAGGCGTTGCCGGCGAGCGTGCCGCACGCCGATGCGGCTGCCAACGCGGGCCGCGCCGCGCTTGTCGCCCTCGGACTGGCGACGGGCACGCGCGAGTTCCTAGAGACCGGTCTGCACGACGCCATCCATGAGCGTTACCGGGAGGAACTGGTTCCGGATCTCGACGCCATCCGCAGCCTGCTTGAGGCGGTCGGTGCGGGACCCGCCGTGCTCTCCGGCGCGGGACCGACCGTGATCGCCCTCGTGCAGGAGCTGAGCGACGCCAGGGCGCTCGAACGCGCGCGGGTGCTTGCGGAGGTCGCCCGTACGGCGCTCGACGGCATCGGCAGAGGCCGGGTGCTGCCGCTGCCTATCGATCGCGTTGGCGCGCGACAGTCTGCGTAGACGCACGGGTGTCTCGGAAAGAGCCACGATGGGGAATGAACACGGTATCCCAATGCGCTTGCCGGTTCGACGCCTCGGCATATGCGCGCTTTCGGAATCGGAGCATCCATGAGTGACGAGCGCCCGGTCATCATCGCGCAGATCTCGGACATGCACTGCGGGTCCCAGTACCACATCCCGAGTCTCGCCACGCGCGTGGTAGACGAGATCAACGAGCTCGCCCCGGATGCGCTCGTGGTCACCGGGGACCTCACGGACATGGGCTTTCGGCAGGAGTTCAAAGTCGCGCACCGGTTGATCTCACGCATGCGAGTCGAGCACGTGATGGTGCTTCCCGGCAACCACGACGCACGCAACGTCGGCGACCTCCACTTCGAGGAGCTGTTCGGCCCGCGATCCACCGAGATGGCGTTCCGGGGCGTTCACGTGCTCGGCCTGGACTCCTCCGAGCCGGATCTCGATTCCGGGCGCATCGGCCGTCAGCGCTACGAGTGGATTCAGGAGCGCTTCTCGGACCCCGCCGAGTTCAAGATCGTGGCGCTGCACCACCACCTGCTGCCCGTTCCGGGCACCGGCCGCGAGCGCAACATCGTCTACGACGCCGGAGACCTGCTGCGCGTGCTGAACGGCAGCGGCTGCGACGTGGTCATGTGCGGCCACAAGCACGTGCCCAACGTGTGGCGGCTCGAGGAGATGGTGATCGTGAACGCCGGCACGGCATGCTCGCACCGTCTCAGGGGCATGACGCGCGCCAGCTACAACGTCATCGAGATCTACCCGGACCGCGTCCGCATAGTGCTGAAGCATCCGTTCCACGATCCCGAGGTGGTTGCCGACTTCGAGCGAGACCTGCGCCGGGAGTGTACCTGGCGTCCGCATGCCGATGGCCGCCAGGGGGAGTGCGACTGATGCCGCGTGCGATCGCGCTCATCGACGGCGAGCACTACCCGCCGGTCGTGCGCTTCGCGCTCGGCGAACTGGGCCGAACGCACGAGGTCCTCGCGGCGGTCTTCATCGGGGGCACCGAGAAGGTCGACGCCGCCGCGAGCGAGGAGGCCTATGGCGTCCCCGTGGTCGTCGGGCCCGATCGACAGGCGGCCCTTGCCGAGGCGGTGGAGCGCTATGCCCCCGAGGTCGTGGTCGACCTCTCGGACGAGCCGGTGCTCTCGGCAGCCGACCGCATGGCGCTCGCCGGCGTTGCACTCGGACTCGGCGTGGGGTACCGCGGTGCCGACTTCAGCTTCGATCCCCCGCACCGCGATCTCCGGACTGCCACGCCGAGCCTGGCGATCATCGGCACGGGTAAGCGGGTGGGCAAGACCGCAGTCTCGGCCCATGTGGCCCGGTACCTGAAGGCGGCCGGTCGCGACATCGTCGTGCTCGCGATGGGCAGGGGCGGTCCGGCTGCACCCGAACTCATTCGGGGCGACTTGGTGGCGCTCACCACCGACGACCTCCTCGCGCTTGCGCGACAAGGCGTGCACGCCTCCTCGGACAACTACGAGGACGCGGTCATGAGCCGCGTGACCACGGTGGGCTGTCGTCGCTGCGGCGGCGGATTGGCGGGGGAGACGTTCTTCAGCAACGTAGCCGAAGGCGCGCTGCTCGCCGACTCGCTCGGCAAAGACCTGATGGTGCTCGAGGGTTCGGGCGCGGCGATCCCGCCGGTGCACGCCGACGCTACGCTGCTCGTGGTGGGCGCGGGGCAGGGCGTGCCGTACGTGCGCGACTACTTCGGGCCGTTCCGGCTCCGGCTCGCCGATGCCGTGGTGGTGGCCGGCGCCGAGGA
The DNA here is from genome assembly GCA_030652115.1 of Coriobacteriia bacterium. Classification (NCBI taxonomy): domain Bacteria; kingdom Bacillati; phylum Actinomycetota; class Coriobacteriia; species Coriobacteriia bacterium. The sequence goes on from JAUSBK010000008.1 coordinate 134,180, forward strand.
GCCCATCGCCGACCCGGCGGCGCTCGCGGAACTCGTGGCGGCCATACGCACGGTGCGCGAGGACGTGCCTGTGGTGCTCGTGACCTTCCGGCCACGCCCGCTCGCCGACGTGTCGGGCGCGCGCGTGTTCTTCGCGACGACCGCGCCGGCGTCGCTCATGCCGGTCCTCACGTCGCACCTCGAATCGGTCTACGGCTGCGAGGTCGTGGGCGCCAGCCCGCATCTTTCGGACCGGGCTCGCCTGCGCGAGGACATGGCCGCCCGGTCGGGCCGTTACGACCTGCTGCTCACCGAGCTCAAGGCCGCGGCGATCGACGTCGTCGCGGCCGCGGGGGCGGAGGCGGGAGTCCCGACGGTCTTGTGCGACAACGAGCCCGTATCGACCGACGGCGGCGATCTTGCCGCCGTGATCGACCATGTCGTGGGCCTCTCGGCCATGCGACACGAAGCCAGGAGCTGATGATGCCCAACAATCCACCCGTCATCATCCAGGACCAGAAGCACGGTCTGCCGATGAGCAAGGGCCTGCTCGCGCAGACCTTCACCGCGACCGGCTTGAGCCCGGGTCGCGCTTACGCTGCCGCGCAACGCGTGCAGGACGAGATGCGTGCCGAGGGTCGTCTCGAAGTGACGCTCGCCGAATTGCACGACCACGCCGAGCGGGTCTTGGCCGAGGACGCCGGCCCCGACATCGCCACCCGCTACCGGCGTCTCAATGACATCTCGCGGCTCGAGCGACCGCTGATCGTGCTCATCGGCGGCACCACCGGCGTCGGCAAGTCCACCATCGCGGCCGAGGTCGCGCACCGGCTCGGTATCACGCGCTTCGTCTCGACAGATAGCATTCGTGAGGTCATGCGTGGTATCTTCTCTCGGGAACTCATGCCCGCGATCTACGAGAGTTCGTTCGATGCGTGGCGCGGTCTGAGGGTTCCCGTCCCCCGCGGCGCCAGTCCCGTTATCGTTGGATTCCGCGAGCAGGCCGCCGTCGTGGCCACCGGCATGAAGTCGCTCATCGATCGCGCGGTGGTAGAGGGCGTCAGCATGGTGCTTGAGGGCATCCACGTCGCTCCGGGGTACATCGAGCCTTCCCCGTTCAAGAACGCGCATGTCGTACAACTCCTGATATCGGTGGACGACGAAGAGGCGCACCGCAGCCACTTCTACATCCGCGAGATTCAGACCGACGGGATGCGGCCGTTCGAGCGGTATCGGGCGAACTTCGACAACATCCGGCTGCTCGGCCGGTACGTCGAGGACCTTGCGGTGGAACACGGCATACCGGTCGTTCACAGTCACCAGCTCGACCGCACGGTGGCCGAAGTGCTCGAGCTCATCGTGGACACGGTCATATGCACCGACGAGCGGACAGGAGCGGACGAAGTCTGTAGTCCGCCGAGTGAGAGGAAGCAAGGCAGATGAAGTTCTTCTTGGACACCGCCAATCTGCGGGAGATCGAGGAAGCGGCCTCGTGGGGTGTGCTCGCGGGCGTAACGACCAACCCGACGCTGTATGCGCGCGAGGGCGGCTCGCTTGCCGGCTTCCACAGCCACATCCAGCGGATCTGCGACATCTGCGACGGTCCTGTCTCGGCCGAGACGGTGAGTCTCGACCGCGAGGGGATCGTGGCCGAAGGCCGCGAACTCGCAGCGCTTGCGCCTAACGTGGTCGTGAAGGTGCCGGTCATGCCGGAAGGCCTTGCCGCCACCAAGACGCTTGCGGCCGAGGGCATGGACGTCAACATGACGCTCTGCTTCACCGTTCCGCAGGCGCTCATGGCCGCCCGCGCGGGTGCTCGCTACGTGAGCCCGTTCATCGGCCGTTTCGATGACATCTCCGAAGACGGCCTCGAGCACTTGAGCAACATGATCGTCGCGCTCAACCACTACGACTTCGATCATCCGGTCGAGGTCATCGCCGCCTCCGTGCGGCATAACCAGCACGTTGTCGCCGCCGCCATGATGGGTGCGGACATCGCCACCGTGCCGTTCGGCGTTCTCGAGAAGCTGGTGAAGCACCCGCTCACCGATCGCGGACTCGAAGCGTTTCTTGCAGACTGGGAGAAGGTGAAGAACGCGTGAGTGCACGTCCCCGCAAGCGCGGTCGCCGTGGTGGCGGCCAGCCGCAGGAGGTTGTCCAGCCCTCGATCACCCGTGAGGAGCTTCAGGCGAAAACCGTGGCCGAGCTCCGCGCGATGGCGGCCGAGATCGAACTCGACGTGAAGCTTCTCAAGAAGAAGGAAGAGCTCATCGAGGCGGTGTACAACGCCAAGATCAAGTCCGAGGGCTTCGTGGACATTCTCGGCATCCTCGATGTGCTTCCCGAAGGCTACGGGTTCATCCGCACGAGCGGATACCTGCCGGGCGACAACGACGTGTACTGCTCGATGTCGCAGATCCGCCGCGCCGACCTTCGCCGCGGCGACATGATCAAGGGCCAGGTGCGTCCGCCCAAGGAGTCGGAGAAGTATCCGGCCCTCACGCGCGTTGTGGCCGTGAATGGCCACGACCCCGAGGAGGCGCGCCGCCGCAAGGTGTTCCGCGACCTCGTGCCGGTGTACCCGGACGAGCGCCTCCGCCTCGAGCACGGCGAGAAGGAGATCACGGCTCGCGTGATCGACCTCGTCGCTCCGATCGGCAAGGGTCAGCGCGGGCTCATCGTCTCTCCGCCGAAGGCGGGCAAGACGACCGTGCTCAAGGACATCGCCGCTTCGATCAGCGCGAACAACCCTGAGGTCTACCTCATGTGCCTGCTCGTAGACGAGCGGCCCGAGGAAGTCACCGACATGGAGCGCTCGATCAAAGGCGAGGTCGTCTCCTCGACGTTCGACATGCCTGCGGACAACCATATCGCGGTCGCCGAGCTCGTGATGGAGCGCGCCAAGCGCCTCGTCGAGGCCGGCTACGACGTGGTCATCCTGCTCGACTCGATCACGCGACTCGCGCGCGCCTACAACCTCGCGACCCCGGCATCCGGCCGCATCCTGTCTGGCGGTGTCGACTCCACTGCGCTCTATCCGCCGAAGAAGTTCTTCGGCGCGGCGCGCAACATCGAGGGCGGCGGCTCGCTCACCATCCTTGCGACCGCGCTTGTGGACACCGGCTCGAAGATGGACGAGGTGATCTTCGAGGAGTTCAAGGGCACCGGCAACATGGAGCTCCGACTCGACCGCCGCCTCGCCGACCGGCGTATCTTCCCGGCCATCGACGTGATCACCTCGGGCACCCGCAAGGAGGAGCTCATCCTCGACCCGATGGAGGCGCCGTTCGTGTGGGGTCTCAGGCGGATCCTGCACGGCGTAGACTCCACGGAGCGCGCCATGGACATGCTCATCAAGGGCCTCAAGCAGACGAAGTCCAATCAGGAGTTCCTCACCAAGATGGCCAAGAGCGCGAGCGACAAGCGCACCACCAACGGGATCGAACTCTAGGCATTCTGTACGCGACCCGGGAGGGTAGACCACGCTTGCTGTCCTCGGCGCGAAGCCCGCGCCTGCGGAGGCTGCGCTTAGGTCTCCCTCCCGGGTCGCGGCAATACTCGGTAAGGTCAAGACCGGGCAGGCGCGTGTCGCGGCCTCACGGCTTCCGCCTCGCTGAAGGGTAAGACCAAGAATGCGGAGACTTCACTCTTGAGCAAAGTATACCCCGGGGGGTATACTGCGCGCAGTGCCCCCGGCAAAGGAGCGAACCATGGACATGGACGTCACCATCACGAGCGGCAAGGACTTCGATGCGACCGTGCGGGCCGTGGTCGAAGAGACGGCGGCTGCCAAGTTCCGTGTGCTCGCCACCCACGATGTCTCGGCCACGCTCGCCGAGAAGGGATTCGAGCGCGAGCGCGTGACGATCGTTGAGGTGTGCAGCGCGAAGCACGCGCACGCGGTACTGGCAGCGGACGTGCGCATCGGCCTCATGCTGCCGTGCCCCATCATGGTGTACGCCGAGGGCGACGCGGTGAAGGTCACTACCATGCGGCCGACCATCATCGGCGGCTTCTTTCCGGAGGCTGATCTCGGTGATGTGCCCGACGAGGTCGAGCAGGCGATCGTCCGCATCATGGAACGTGCAGCAGTCTAGATTGTCGCGTGTCACACCCCGTGCTATGATTCGTCGGCTGTCACCAGCGCCTGGTCGGAAACCAGGTGCATACGTATGGAGGTCCCAAAGTGCGTACCGGTATCCACCCTGACTACGTCGACTGCAAGGTCACCTGCTCGTGCGGCGAGACCTTCCAGACCCGTTCCACCAAGCCTGAGCTCCACGTCGAGCTCTGCTCCAAGTGTCACCCGTTCTTCACCGGCACCCAGAAGCTCGTCGACTCGGGCGGTCGCGTGCAGCGCTTTGCCGACAAGTTCGGTAACGCCGCCGCAGCCGTGGCCGAGAAGGAGGCCGCCGCACGCGAGGCGCGCCAGAAGACCGCCGAGGAAGCCGCGCTCGTGGCTCGCGAGGCAAAGGCCGTGAAGGACTCCACGAAAGTCGACCGTACCGCCAAGGTCGAGGTCGAGGCCGCCGTCGAGAGCGGCGAGGCCGCTGCCGACGTGGTCGAGGACGGCGCCGAGGTTGCTGACGACGCCGTTGAGGCCGTCGAAGAGGCGAGCGCCGAGTAGGTTCGGTAGCGCGACGCTGGTATCATCGGGAAGGCGGGGAAGCCCCGCCTTCCTGTGTTATGGAGGACCGTCCGTGGACGTGAGGCTGCTCAACCACACATCCGATCCGGAACGCGCCATCGCCGCCGCCGCGCGGTTGTGCTACGCGCCGGTCGGTGCCGCGGAGCTGCTCGAGGTCATGAGCGACGAAGCGGTCCGGAAGGTCCTCAAGACGATCATCACCTCGGGCCACACCTCGGCGCTCGAGCACGCGAGCTACACGTTCGCGATCGACGGCGTGAGCCGCGCGCTCACGCACCAGCTGGTGCGACATCGGCTGGCGAGCTACAACCAGCAGTCGCAGCGCTACGTCACCTACGCCGAGGAGCCGTCGTTCGTGGTCCCGCCGTCGGTGGCCGGCGATCCGGTGGCCGCCGAGGCGTTCGCCACTGCGACCCGGGCCGCGTTCGACGCATACCGCGGCCTGCTCGACGCGGGAGTACCCGCCGAAGACGCGCGCTACCTGCTCCCGAACGCGATGGAGACGAAGATCGTCGTCACCATGAACGTTCGCGAGCTGCTCCACTTCTTCGAACTGCGCTGCTGCAAGCGGGCGCAGTGGGAGATATGCGATCTCGCGCTCGCCATGCTCGAGCTCGCCGAGCCCACTGCTCCGTACATCTTCATGGACGCCGGGGCATCGTGCCGCCGGGGTCCGTGCCGCGAGGGCAAGATGACGTGCGGCGATCCGTACCCCAAAGCCGCGAAGCGGGAGTAGCAGATGTCCGAGACGCACGACGAGTGCACGATCCGCCCGACCCACATCGGCGGACAGGCCCTGCTCGAGGGCATCATGATGCGCGGCAAGTACAACTGGGCCGTCGCGGTACGGGAGCCTTCCGGTCAGATCTACACCGAGGAGCATGACCTGGTCTCGGCCAAGGACAAGCATGCCTGGCTCAAGTGGCCGATCATCCGCGGCATGTGGGGTTTCTACGAGACGATGGTGCTTGCCATCAAGGCGTTCGGCATCTCGGCGGAGCACGCCGGCGAGACCGAGGAGGAGCAGCTCACCTCCAAGGAGATCGGGTTCACGATGGTGCTTGGCCTCGGGCTGGCGATCGGGCTCTTCATCGTCTTGCCGGCCATAGTCACCAACCTGTTCGTTGACTCGATCGAGCAGCCGTTCACCTGGAACGTCGTGGACGGCGTGCTGCGCCTCGTGGCGTTCTTCCTCTACATCTGGGCGGTGAGCCGCATCAAGGAGATCCATCGGGTCTTCGCCTACCACGGCGCCGAGCACAAGACGATCCACGCCTACGAGCACGGCCTCCCGCTCGAGACCGATGTCATCCAGCGGTACGGCACGCTGCACGTGCGGTGCGGCACATCATTCCTGCTGATGGTGATGGTCGTGGCGATCGCGGTGTTCTCGCTCGTGCCCGGCAAGGCGATCCTCGCGCTGTGGGGTGTGAGCGCTCGCGGATGGATCCTGCTCTTCAACATCTCCACCCGCATCCTGCTGCTCCCGCTCATCGCGGGAATCGCCTACGAGATCACCGTGAAGTGGGCGGGGACGCACCCTGACAACCCGCTCGTGAAGGTGTTGCTCTGGCCGGGCATGCAGATGCAGCGACTGACGACCGCGCCGCCGGATGACAGCATGGTGGAGATCGCAGTCGCGGCGATGAACCTCGTCGTTGCACGCGAGGATGCCGAAGCGGCAGCCCGCGGCGAGGCGCCAGCGTGCGTGCCGGAAACGATCGACCTGTGAGGACCAGTCACCATGCGTGAGAAGCTCCAGTCCATACTCGCGACCTACGATGAGATCACCGCGAAGCTCTCGGACCAGGCGGTCCTGAACGACCAGAAGGAGTACGCCCGTCTGGCCAAGGAGCACTCGGCCATGACGCAGCTCGCAACGAAGATCCGCGAGTACTTCGGCGTGCTCGATGGCATCGCCGATGCTCGGGAGATGCTCAAGACCGAGAGCGAAGCCGAGATGAAGGAGCTCGCGAAAGACGAGCTCGACGAACTCGAGGCGCACCTGGAACCGCTCGAGGAAGAGCTCAAGGTGATGATGCTCCCGGCCGACCCGAACGACGAGAAGAACGTCATCGTCGAGATCCGCGCCGGTGCCGGTGGCGATGAGGCGGGCCTGTTCGCGGGCGACCTCTACCGCATGTACACGCGCTATGCCGAGACGCAGAAGTGGAAGGTCGAGGAGATCGACGCCGGCGAGAACGAAGTCGGCGGCTACAAAGACGTCTCCTTCATGATCAAGGGCAAGGGCGTCTACTCGAAGATGAAGTTCGAGAGTGGCGTCCACCGCGTGCAGCGCGTGCCCGCCACCGAGAGCCAGGGCCGCATCCACACGTCCACCGCGACCGTGGCGGTGCTGCCCGAGGCCGAGGACGTGGAGATCGAGATCAACCAGTGCGACCTTAGGGTCGACGTGTACCGCTCGAGCGGTCCCGGCGGCCAGAGCGTGAACACCACCGACTCGGCGGTCCGCATCACCCACCTGCCCACGGGCGTGGTCGTGCAGTCGCAGAACCAGAAGTCCCAGCTGCAGAACAAGGAGGCAGCGATGCGCGTGTTGCGCGCGCGCCTCTACGAGGCCGAAATGGACCGCCAGCAGGCCGAGCTCGGTGCCGCCCGCAAGAGCCAGATCGGCTCGGGCGACAGGAGCGAGAAGATCCGCACCTACAACGTGCCGCAGGACCGCATCACCGACCACAGGATCGGGCTTACGGTGCACAACCTGCCGGGGGTGCTCATGGGGGACCTCGATGCCCTGCTCGAGGGGTTGGCGGCCGCCGACCGGGCCGAGCGGCTGGCGGCGGTGGTCTAGGTGGCCGAGCGCGTCTGGACAGTCAAAGACGCGCTGGATTGGACAGTCGAGTTCCTCGGCCGCAAGAACGACGAGCATCCTCGTCGCTCGGCCGAGTGGCTGCTCTCATCGGCCACCGGGCTCTCGCGCGTGGAACTCTACGCCTACTTCGACCGCCCGCTCTCGCCCGAAGAACGCGAGCGGTATCGGACGCTCGTGGCGCGACGTGCCGAGGGGATGCCGCTGCAGTACGTGACCGGCGAGATGCCCTTTCGCCACCTCGTGGTGCACGTGGAGCCCGGCGTGTTCATCCCGCGGCCGGAGACCGAGGTGCTCGTGGACGTGGCGCTCGAGCACATCGCGGACATGGCAGCGCCCCGGGTGATCGACCTCTGCACGGGGTCCGGCTGCGTAGCCGTGTCGATCGCAACCGAGCATCCGGACGCTCGCGTATGGGCCGTCGAACTCGGACAGACGGCATTCGGTACCGCTTGTCGAAATGCGCTTCACGCGGAAGTAGCAGACAGGGTACAAGTAGTTCATGGAGACCTTTTCGATCCGCTGCCGGCAGAACTCCTCGGGACCATCGACTTCATCGTGTCGAACCCCCCGTACGTTCCCAGCGCGGATCTTCCCGATCTGCCCGCCGAGGTGCTCGGCTTCGAGCCCCACGAGGCGCTCGATGGCGGCGCGGACGGGCTGGACGTCTTTCGACGGATCGCCGATGGGGCCGGGCGCTGGCTCACACCGGGGGGCGGACTCGCAATCGAACTCGACAGCGGGCGAGTGGCGAGCGCCGCGGCGCTCCTTGAAGCAGGATTTGAGGGTGTAACGGTCCGCAAGGACCTGACCGGACGGGACCGGATCGTCTATGCACGGAAAGGTAGGGCGATGCAGCCATGAACAAGGTGATCCACATCGACCCCGAAAACCCCTCGGCGGAAGTCGTCAATCTCGCCGCCACGATCTTGAGGGACGGGGGCATCGTCGTGTTCCCGACCGAGACCGTGTATGGGATCGGCGCTTCCGCTACGTCGTGTCTGGGTCCGCAGGAGATCATCGACATCAAGATGCGGCCCAAGAACAAGCCCCTGCCGTGGCTCGTCGAGGATGAGGCGGCACTCGACAAGTACGGCGTGGAGGCACCCGAGTACGCTCACCGGCTTGCCAAGGCGTTCTGGCCCGGCGCTCTCACCATCGTGGTGAAGGCGGCCGACATCGTCGCACCCGAGTTCCGGGACGACCGCGGTGCAGTGGCGCTGCGCTCGCCGGACCACGAACTGGTGCAGGAGCTCATCCGCGCGAGCGGCGCGGCGATCATCACCACCTCGGCGAACACCTCCGGCCAGCCCGCGGCCGCGTCGTTCGAGGAGCTTGAGGAGCGCATCATCGCGGCGGCCGACGTCACCCTCGACGGTGGGGAGACGCCGCACAAGCAGGCGTCCACGGTCGTGGATTGCACGGGTCCCGAGCCGATCGTGACGAGGATCGGTCCGGTCCCTGCCGAGGAGATCATGGCCGTTGCCAAAGGGCTGACGGCCTAGGGCCGAACGGCTTCGTTGATACGCTACAATCTGCGGGAGGCGCCCGTCACCGGGCAGCCTCCCGCAGCCGTCGTTAGGGGAGTCCATGCGCATCTACCTCGGCGCCGATCACGCCGGCTTCCAACTCAAGGAGCATGTCCGCGAAACGCTCCGCGCGTTCGGCCACGAGGTGGTGGACGTGGGGACCGCCGCCGAGGACTCGGTGGACTACCCGGACTATGCCCGGGAGGTAGCGCTCGCGGTCGGGAGCGGCAAAGCCGATTTCGGCGTGCTCGTGTGCGGCACCGGCCTTGGGATGGCGATAGCCGCCAACAAGTTCGCCGGCGTGCGGGCGGTTCCGCTCTCGGATCCCGAGATGGCGCGCATGGCGCGGCGGCACAACAACGCGAACGTGATCACGCTGGCGGGCAGGTATCTCGAGCCGGCTCAGGCCGACGCGGTGCTCGAGGCCTTCCTTTCAACCGAGTACGAGAACGGGCGTCACCAGCGCCGGATCGACAAGATCACCGGGTTCGAAGACAGTCAGGCGTAACGGAAGGAACCGAGATGGCGCTGCGCTACCTGCCCCAGTCCGACCCCGAGCTCGCTCAGGCGATCGACGCCGAGTTGGCACGGCAGCGGGGCACGATCGAGCTGATCGCGTCGGAGAACTTCGTCTCGATGGCCGTGCTCGAAGCCGCGGGCACCGTGCTTACGAACAAGTACGCCGAGGGCCTGCCGGGCAAGCGCTACTACGGCGGTTGCGAGCGCGTGGATGTGGTGGAGAACCTCGCGCGCGACCGCGCGAAGGCGCTCTTCGGCGCCGAGCACGCCAACGTACAGCCTCACGCGGGCGCGCCGGCGAACCTCGCCGCCTTCTACGCCTTCATGCAGCCGGGCGACACCTACCTCGGCATGAGTCTCGCCATGGGTGGACACCTCACGCATGGCTCGCCAGTCAACTTCTCGGGCAAGTGGTTCAACGTGGTGCCCTACGGCCTGGGCCCCGACGAGCGCATCGACTACGACGAGGTCGAGCGACTCGCCAAAGAGCATCGGCCGACGATGATCGTGGCCGGTGCCTCGGCGTACCCACGCATCATCGACTTTGAGCGGTTCGGGGCGATCGCCGCCGAGGTGGGCGCAAAGCTCATGGTGGACATGGCGCACATCGCCGGCCTCGTGGCCACAGGCGCGCATCCGTCGCCCGTCCCGCACGCCGACGTGGTGACCTCGACCACGCACAAGACGCTCCGCGGCCCGAGAAGCGGTCTCATCCTCTGCAAAGCCGAGCACCAGGTCGCCATCGACAAGGCGGTCTTCCCGGGCATCCAGGGCGGTCCGCTCGAGCACATCATCGCGGCGAAGGCGGCCGCGTTTTCCGAGGCGATGCAGCCGGAGTTCAAGGCGTACATCGATTCTGTCGTCGTCAACGCTCGCGTAATGGGCGAGGCGATGGTCGAGGCGGGCTTGCGGCTCGTCTCAGGCGGTACCGACAACCACCTGATGCTCGTGGACCTGCGCCCTGCGCAGGTCACCGGCAAAGACGCGGAGAGGCTGCTCGAAGAGGTCGGCTTCACGGTGAACAAGAACGCCATCCCGAACGACCCGGAGAGCCCGTTCGTCACGAGCGGCATCCGCGTCGGTTCGGCGGCGATGACCACACGCGGCTTCAACGAGGAGGAGGCCCACACCGTGGGACGCCTGCTCGCCGAGACGATCTTCAAGCGCGACGAGCCCGCGAAGCTCGAGGCCATCAAGGCCGAGGTCCGCGCGCTCGTGGATGCGCACCCGCTCTATCCCGAGCTCTAGCCCAAGGAGACCCGCATGGTACGCGATGCACGCTGGGACAACGTGGTCGTCGTCGACCACCCGCTCGTGCAGCACAAGCTTTCCATCCTGCGCGACATAGGGACCGGCGCGAAGGAGTTCCGCGAGCTCGTGAAGGAGCTTGCGATGCTCGAGGCGTATGAGGCGACGCGCTCGTTCCAGCTTGCCGAGACCGTCGTCAACACGCCGATCACGGCCACGACCACGTTCGTGCTGGCAGGGAAGAAGGTCGCCGTCATCCCGATCCTGCGCGCGGGTCTAGGGATGGTCGAGGGCATCCTCGAACTCATCCCTGCGGCGAAGGTGGGGCACGTCGGCCTCTATCGCGACCCGGAGACGCTGCAGCCTGTCGAGTACTACTGCAAGCTCCCCGAGGACATCGGCGAGCGCGACGTGCTGATCGTCGATCCGATGCTCGCGACCGGCGGCTCGGCCGCCGCTGCGGTGAAGTTCCTGCGCGAGCGCGGTGCGCGCGAAATCAACCTGCTCGTGCTGATCGCGGCCCCCGAGGGCATCGAGGAGTTCAACCGCAGCTGCGATAACGTGCGCATCTACACCTGCGCGATCGACAGCCATCTGAACGATCACGGCTACATCGTGCCCGGACTTGGCGACGCGGGCGATCGCCTCTTCGGCACGAAGTAGCGAGGGGAGGCAGCGGTGGCGCGCCCGTCGTGGGACGAGTACTTCATGGCCATCACCGACCAGGTGGCCCAGCGTGCCACGTGCACGCGGCGTCACATCGGCGCCGTGCTCGTGAAAGACAAGCGCATTCTCGCCACCGGCTACAACGGCGTGCCGTCGGGGCTCGCGCACTGCGACGAGGTCGGCTGCCTGCGCGAGAAGCTCGGGATCCCATCGGGCACGCAACATGAGCTGTGCCGCGGCATCCACGCCGAGCAGAACGCGGTCATCCAGGCGGCACGGCACGGCATCGCCATCGACGGCGCCACCGTGTACTGCACGCACCAGCCGTGCGTGCTGTGCGCCAAGATCCTCATCAACGCCGGGGTGAAGGAGATCGTCTACCGCGAGGCATACCCCGACGAACTCTCGACCGAGATGCTCGCCGAGGCAGGGATCACGCCGAGGCGCTTCGCAAGCGGTGAGGACGCGTGAACCTCGTCCCGCACCTGCTCGTGATCGCGACGGCACTCGGCGTCACGCTTGTACTCACGCCGGTGGTGCGCCTGGTTGGCGTGCGGTGGGGGATCGTGGCTCACACGGGCGGCAGGCACGTGCACACCGGTGCGATACCGCGGATCGGTGGCGTCGCCATGTTCGCCGGCTTCGCGGCCGCCGTGCTGGTGCGATGGCTTGGCGAACGACTCTGGGGATGGCCGCCGGCGCTCACCCTCATCGGTGAGCCCGCACTCGGCGTTCTGGCGGGGCTTGCGATCATGTTCGGCGTTGGCTTGCTCGACGACGTGGTCGACCTCACGCCATGGCAGAAGCTGCTCGGTCAGGTGATCGCCGCAGGCGTGGCGTATGCAGGCGGCGTGCGCATCGACTTCGTGGGCAACCCGTTCGGCGGAGGGCTGCTGCTTATCGGCGTGCTCTCGCTGCCGGTGACGGTGTTCTGGATGGTGGGTTTCGCGAACGTGGTGAATCTCATCGACGGCCTCGACGGCCTCGCCGCCGGCATCACGGCGATCGCTGCGGTGAGCCTCCTCGTGCTCGCCCAGGAGACCAACCAGCCGCTTGCAGCCGTTCTGGCAGCGGCTCTCGTGGGGGTATGCGTGGGATTCCTGCGCTACAACTTCAACCCGGCGTCGATCTTCATGGGGGATTCGGGGGCGTTGTTCCTCGGGTTCTGCCTTGCGTGCATATCGCTTCTCGGCGTGATGAAGTCGGTCGCGGCGATCACGCTGGTCGTGCCGCTGCTCATCTTAGGCGTGCCGGTGTTCGACACGTTCTCGGCGATCGTGCGGCGTCGCAGGAGCGGTCGGCCGTTCCACGAGGCCGACAAGGGCCACATCCACCACCGGTTGCTGGGTCGCGGATTCAGCCAGCGGCAGACGGTGCTCATCATCTACGTGTGGTCGGTCGCGCTTGCGGTGGGCGGGTACGCGATGCGGTGGGTCGCGCCGCTCTTCAAGATACTCACGTTCGCCGTGCTTGCCGGTCTCTCGGGGCTGATGGCGTACTGGCTGGGTCTGTTTGAGGTGGCCCACCACGACGACGAGTAGGGCGCCCGGCACCCCTTTGCGGGAGCCGTCGCGGTAAGTCGCCAAGCTCCTGCACACGCCTCCGCGTGTTTTGTTGTTGCAGTCTTAACGTTGTTGTATAGTGAGCACGCTTTCTGAGGCCACCCCCGGGGCCTTCGACGCGGAACTCACTGCACGCCGTTCTCTACGGCCGCGCCTCCGCAGTCCATCCTCCCCGGCTGTGACCTCGTACGGGTGAGGGACGCAAGCGAAGGGACCGCGCGATTTCCGCTGTATCCTCCGTGTTCGGCAATCCTGTCGTCGCCGCAGCGCTCGGTGCGCTGCTCGGCGTTCTCTTCACGTTCATCTCCCACCGCGCGAGCGGGTTCGTGACCGCGCGCGACCCGATGCGGGGCGTGGCCTTCTATGGAGCGGTCATGGTGGCCCGGATGATCACCGCGGTCGCCGCACTCGGCATCTACTTCATCGCAGCGCGCGACGGTCTCGCGCCCTTCGGCATGGCGCTCGGCCTGTCATTCATCGCCGGTCTCGGTTTCGAGGCCGTGAAGGCATCCCGGATTCCCACGTCGCACACGCCCGCTTAGAGGAGGGGGACCGCAATCGTGTCTGCACCAGTTGTCAGCACCGCCGGGTTGGCCGCAGAGGCAAACCCGATGTCCGAGAAGATCGCGGAGTTGTTGCACGAGCTTTCCGTGCTGCCGTTCTCCGAGCACTCCGCGTTCAGCCTGACGAACTACATGTTCTGGCTGATCATCGGCGTCGCGCTCGTGCTCATCTTCTTCATCGCGGCGTCGCGCAAAGTCAGCCTGGTGCCCAGCGGCATCGGCAACCTCGCCGAGGCAGGCGTGGAGTTCGTGCGCAACGGGATCTGCGTTGACGTCATGGGCCCCGAGGGGAAGAAGTACTTCCCGTTCCTCGGCACCATCTTCTTCTTCGTGCTCTTCAACAACCTGCTCGGGAACATCCCGCCCGCGCTGCCCGGAACCGGTACCGTGGGCACCACGTTCACGTGGGCCATCATCGTGTTCCTCGTGTACAACGGGATCGGCATCAAGAAGGTCGGATTCGGCAAGTACATGAAGAGCTTCGTGCCGCACGGAACGCCGTTCTGGCTCGCGCCGATCATCTTCCTGATCGAGATCATCTCGCACCTGCTGCGCCCGTTCACGCTGGGTATCCGACTCTTCGCCAACATGTATGCCGGGCACATCATGCTCGGCGTCTTCGCGATCTTTGCGGCGCTCGCCATCGAACACTTCTCGGCCACGAGCTTCATCGTGTTGCCGCTGTCGGTTCTGATGCAGATCATCCTGCGCGCCTTCGAGCTGATGGTCGCCGTGCTTCAGGCGTACATCTTCTCGATCCTCACCGCCGTCTACATCGACGGCGCGCTGCACGCGGGTGAGCACTAACAGGTGTCAACCGCCGCAAGGACACGCGGCGTGACGTAAACAATGGGATCAACCACTCTCCGGAAGCGCCGGCTGGTGGGGACAGAAGGAGGAACACATGGATGCTCTGCCTGCAGCACTCGCGTTCGGTCTGGGCGCCATCGGCCCGGCGTTCGGTCTGGCCATCGTCGGCAGCAAGACCATCGAGTCGATGGCCCGCCAGCCTGAGATGGCCGGCCGCCTGCAGACCACGATGTTCATCGCCCTCGGCATGATCGAGGCCATCGCGCTCCTGGGCTTCGTTCTCGCGTTCGTCCTCAACGGCTAAGAGCCACAGAAAGCACGAGAGGAGCGAACAGCGTGGAACTCATCATCCCAGGTACCACCGAGATGTTTGTCAATCTCGTCGCGGCGGCCATTCTCTTCATCGTTTTAGGGAAGTTCGCGTTCCCGCCGATCACGAAGATGCTGGACGAGCGCGCCACCAAGATCCGCGAGTCACTCGAGAGGGCCGAAGACACCCGTGTCGAGGCCGAGCGGCTCCTGGACGAGTACAAGGTGCAGATGGCCGAGGCTCGCGCCGAGGCCACGCAGGTCATCGAGCAGGGCCGCAAGGTGGCCGAGTCGATGAAGACCGAGATCCTCGCCAAGGCCAAGGAAGAGGCCGAGGCCGAGAAGGTCAAGGCGATCGCCGCCATCAACGCCGAGAAAGAGTCTGCCATGGCCGAGCTCAGGGGCCAGGTAGCCGACCTCTCGGTCGCGGTCGCGGGAAAGATCATCGGTTCGAGCCTTTCGCGGTCCGACCACGAGGCGCTCATCGACAAGTACCTCGCTGAAGTGGGGAGCTTGAATGAGAACTAGCGAGACGATCGAGACCCACGCCCGGGTCCTCTTCGAGCTCGCCACGCTCGCCGACGTCGTGGATGCAGTCGACGCCGACCTCGCATCGGTCGCAAAGGCCGTGCGTGGCCACGTCGACTTGCATCAGACGCTCCGGGACACGGGCCTGCCCGCCGAGAAGAAGCGCGACATCATGCGCGACATCTTCGGCGAATCGGTCACACCCGAAGCGCTCGCGATCGTCACGCTCATGGTCGAGCGCGGCCTCACCGACTCGCTCGGTGATCTCGCGCGCGTCTTCAGCGAGACCGCCGAGGCTCGCCGTGGCGTCGTGGTCGCCGATGTGACCACGGCTATCGAACTCGACGAAGCGCTGCGGGCGAAGCTCGTCAAGCAGCTGTCCGAAGCCACGGGGCGGCCCGTCACCCTGCGCGAGCGGGTGGACGCATCCGTCCTCGGTGGTATCCGCATCAACATTGCCGGCCGCGTGCTCGACGGGACCGTTGCGTCCCAACTCGACGGCGTGCGTCAGGCTCTCACGAACGTACGTCAGGGAGGTGAGGCGTAAGTGGCCCAGATCACCGCTAGTGCTATCGGCGACGTGCTGCGAGCGCAGCTCGAGTCGTACAAGGCCTCCGTTGACGTTCGGGAGGTCGGCACCGTCATTCAGATCGGTGACGGTATCGCCCGCGTCGAGGGCCTGAAGGGTGCTATGGCCGGCGAGCTCCTCGAGTTCGTCGCTGGCGACGGCGAGATCGTCTACGGTATGGCGCTCAACCTCGATGAGAACGAGGTCGGCGCCGTGCTCCTCGGCGGGATCTCGCTCATCAAGGCGAACGACGCAGTGCGCACGACCGGCCGCATCGTGGAGGTCCCCTCGGGCCCCGCGCTGCTCGGCCGTATCGTGGACCCGCTCGGTGCTCCGATCGACGGCAAGGGCCCGATTGCGGCCGCGGGCCATCGGCCCGTGGAGTTTCGTGCCCCCGGCGTCATCGAGCGCAAGGGCGTCCACGAGCCGGTGCAGACCGGCATCCTGGCCATCGACGCGATGATCCCGATCGGCCGCGGACAGCGCGAGCTGATCATCGGCGACCGCCAGACGGGCAAGACCGCCGTGGCGATCGACGCGATCATCAACCAGAAGGGCCAAGACATCATCTGCGTGTACGTGGCCATCGGTCAAAAGGCCTCCACAGTGGCGGCGGTCGTCGAGACGCTCGAGGCCCACGGCGCGATCGACTACACGATCGTTGTCGCTGCCAACGCTTCGGACCCGGCCCCGCTGCAGTACCTCGCCCCCATGAGCGGTTGCGCCATGGGCGAGTACTTCATGTACACGGGTGCCGACGGGAAACCCGCCTCGGCGGACAACCCCGGCCGTCACGTGCTCTGCATCTACGATGACCTCTCCAAGCAGGCTGTCGCGTACCGCCAGATGTCGCTCACGCTTCGCCGCCCGCCGGGCCGCGAGGCGTACCCTGGCGACGTGTTCTACCTGCACAGCCGCCTGCTGGAGCGCGCGGTCAAGCTCTCTGACGCAAACGGCGCAGGTTCGCTCACCGCGCTGCCGATCATCGAGACCCAGGCCGGTGACGTGTCGGCGTACATCCCCACCAACGTCATCTCGATCACCGACGGGCAGATATTCCTGCAGTCCGACCTGTTCTTCCAGGGCGTGCGCCCCGCTATCAACGTCGGCATCTCGGTGTCGCGCGTGGGTGGTAATGCGCAGATCAAGGCCATGAAGCAGGTCGCAGGCTCGCTCAGACTGGACCTCGCGAACTACCGCTCGCTCGCGGCGTTCGCCCAGTTCGGCAGCGACCTGGACAAGACGACGCAGGACACGCTCAGCCGTGGTGCCCGCATGGTGGAGCTCACCAAGCAGGGCCAGTACGCGCCGTATCCGGTCGAGAAGCAGGTCATGGCGATCTTCGCCGGTACCAAGGGTTACATCGACGACCTGCCGGTCGACGACGTGCAGCGCTTCCGCGACGGGCTCCTCGAGTTCCTTGAGAACGCCCATCCGGAGATCGGCCGCACGATCCTTGCCGAACAGAAGCTCTCCGATGAGACCGCCGAGTCGCTCGGCAAGGCCATCGAGGAGTTCAAGGCGGGCTTCGAGACCGAGGGTCAGGCCTAGGCGATGGCGAACCTTCGCGACATCAAGCAGCGGATCGTGAGCGTGCAGAGCACGTCGCAGATCACGCGCACCATGGAGATGGTCGCGACCGCGAAGATCAAGAAGGCGCAGGAGAAGATCGAGGCTGCGCGGCCGTACTCGTTCGCGATGATGGAGGTGCTCGGCAACGTCGCACGCTACGTGCAGGGCGCCACGCACCCGCTGCTCGAGGAACATGAGGAGCGCACGCGTGTGCTGATCGTGACGATCACGTCCGACCGCGGACTGTGCGGGGCGTTCAACAGCAACATCCTGCGCATCACCGAGGACCTGATCCGCAGCGAGCACGCGGCCGGTGTCGAGACTGACATCGTCGCCGTGGGCAAGAAGGCGAGCGGCTACCTGCGCTATCGCGGCATCGAGCCGGTTGCGGCATACCGCGACATCTCGGACAAGCCGACCTTCGCCGAGGCCCGTTCCATCGCGTCGCTCATCATCCCGCGTTACGAGGCAGGGGAGCTCGACGCTGCCTACATCGTGTTCAACCGCTTCAAGAACGTGGCCGAGCAGAAGCCCGAGACCTACCAGCTGCTCCCGATCGAGCACAAGGTCGTAGAGGCCGAGGAGGGGGAGTCGGGCATGCAGGCCGAGTACCTCTTCGAGCCGTCTGCTGCCGAGGTTCTCGAGCACCTGCTCCCCACGTATGTAGAGACGCTCGTGTACCGGGCTCTCATGGAGTCGGCCGCCGCCGAGCAGGGCGCGCGCCGCACCGCCATGAAGTCCGCGACCGACAACGCGAGCGAGATGATCACCACGCTGACACGCAGCTACAACCGCGCGCGGCAGGCCGCCATCACCACCGAGATCGCAGAGATCGTCGGCGGCGCTGCGGCACTCGAGGAGGAGTAGCGGCATGGCAGAGACCAAGGAGAAGTCGCCCATGAATGTCGGACGTATCGTTCGCGTCGTCGGCCCGGTCATCGACGTGGAGTTCGCGCCCGACGCGATCCCGGCGATCCACACCGCGCTGACGGTCGACGGCGAGACCGCGATTGGTGAAGTGCACCTGGTCGCGGAGATCCAGCAGCACCTGCCCGGCAACCTGGTGCGTGCCGTGGCCATGTCTACCACCGATGGCATCACCCGCGGTATGGACGCGGTCGATACCGGCGCACCGATCCAGATGCCGGTGGGTCCGCAGACCCTCGGCCGAATCTGGAACGTCATCGGCCAGCCGGTCGATGGTAAGCCCATGCCCGAGGTCGAGGGCTTCTACTCGATCCACCGCGAGGCTCCTGAGTTCGAGGACCTCGAGAGCAAGACGGAGATCTTCGAGACCGGCATCAAGGTCGTCGACTTGCTCGAGCCCTACATCAAGGGCGGCAAGACGGGCCTGTTCGGCGGCGCCGGCGTCGGCAAGACCGTCATCATCATGGAGCTCATCAACAACCTCGCGCAGCAGCACGGCGGCACCTCGGTGTTCACCGGCGTGGGCGAGCGCACCCGTGAGGGCACCGACCTGTACAACGAGATGACCGAGTCCGGCGTCATCAAGAAGACCTGTCTGGTCTACGGCCAGATGAACGAGCCTCCGGGAGCCCGCCTGCGCGTGGGTCTCGCCGGTCTGACCGCGGCGGAGTACTTCCGCGACCAGGGCCAGGATGTGCTCCTGTTCATCGACAACATCTTCCGGTTCACGCAGGCGGGCTCCGAAGTGTCCGCACTCCTCGGCCGTATGCCGAGCGCCGCGGGCTACCAACCCACGCTGGCCACCGAGATGGGCGAGCTCCAGGAGCGCATCACGTCCACCAAGAACGGGTCGATCACGTCGGTCCAGGCCATCTACGTCCCTGCCGACGACCTCACCGACCCGGCACCGGCCACGGCGTTCACGCACCTCGACGCCACGACCGTCCTCTCTCGTTCGATCGCCGAGCTCGGCATCTACCCGGCCGTCGACCCGCTCGCATCCACCTCGCGCGCGCTCGACCCGGCCGTTGTCGGCGAGGAGCACTACCGTGTGGCCCGTGGCGTGCAGCAGGTCCTCCAGAGTTACAAGGACCTCCAGGACATCATCGCGATCCTCGGCATGGACGAACTGTCCGAGGAGCAGAAGCTCGTGGTGTCACGCGCCCGCAAGATCCAGCAGTTCCTGTCGCAGCCGTTCTTCGTGGCCGAGCAGTTCACCGGCATGACCGGCAAGTACGTCAAGCTCGAGGACACGATCCGCGGCTTCGCAGAGATCATCGATGGCAAGCACGACGATGTGCCCGAAGGTGCGTTCCGCTACGTGGGCACCATCGAGGAGGCCCTCGAGGCAGCCGAGAAGATGAAGGCGAGCGTCTAGCCATGGCCCGTACCCTCCTGTGCGAGATCGTCACTCCGGAGAAGATCGTCTACACCAACGAGGTGGAGATGGTCGTCGCTCCCACGCTCGACGGCGAGGTGGGCATCCTGCCGCTCCACGCTCCGCTCGTGACCGTTCTGCGCCCGGGCGAGCTTCGCGTGCGCTACAACGACGGCAAGGACGTCGAATGGTTTGCGGTCTCCGGCGGCTACCTGCAGGTCTACAACGACAAGGTGATCGTGCTGGCGGACGCCGCCGAGCATGCGTCGCGGGTGGACGTGGACCGTGCGCGCCAGGCGAAGGAGCTCCTCGAGCAGCGCATGGCCACGATCAAGGAGAAGCCGCTCATGGAGCGCGAGGACATGTCGGAGTGCGAGGAAGATCTGAAGTGGTGCGAGGTCCAGCTCCAGGTGGCCGAGCGTCGCTCGTAGCGCTTCACACGGATCAGTAACGTGATACGGCGGGTCCCCTCGGAGGGGGCCCGCCGTCTGCTACCCTTTGAGAACATCGCATGAAGGGAATCGTCTCGGGTATGGCATCCATCGTGGTCACGGGCGGCCGCCCGCTCACCGGAACGGTGCGCGTGGGTGGCGCCAAGAACTCGGCACTCAAGCTGATGGCGGCGGCGCTTCTCGCGCCGGGCGCTTCGGTCATCAAGAACGTGCCTGACATCAGCGACGTTTCCGTCATGGCCGAGGTGCTCGAAGGCCTCGGCGCGAAGGTCACGCGCGAGGACCACTCGGTGCGCGTTGACGCGACCCATCTCACCTCACTGGAGACGCCCTACGAGCTTGTGGCGCAGATGCGCGCGTCGATCGTGGTGCTCGGTCCGCTCGTGGCCCGCTTCGGCCGCGCGCGCGTGGCCATGCCGGGCGGCTGTAACATCGGCTCGCGCAAGATCGACATGCACATCCACGGGCTCGAGCACCTCGGCGTGCGCATCGCGTTCGAGCACGGGTACATCGACGCCACCGCGCCCGACGGCCTCAAGGGCGATCACGTGCTGCTCGACTTCCCGAGCGTGGGCGCCACCGAGAACCTACTCATGGCTGCCGTGCTCGCCGAGGGCGTCACCACGATCGAGAATGCGGCGCGCGAGCCGGAGATCAGCGACCTGGTGGACATGCTCATCGGGATGGGCGCGCACATCAAGGGACGGGGCTCGTCCACCCTCATGATCCAGGGCGTCCCCGAGCTGGCACCGGTCGTTCACACGACCGTGGGCGACCGCATCGAGGCCGGGACCTTCCTCGTTGCAGGGGCGCTCGGCGGGGGGCCGGTCACGGTGACCGGCTTCGACCCGGCGCATCTCGAGATGCTCATCATCAAGATGCAGCTCGCCGGTTGTACGTTCGAGATGCTGCCCGACGGCGCCACAGTGCGCCGCACCGGCGCGATCAGGCCGGTGGACATTGCCACGCTCCCGTATCCGGGCTTCCCGACCGACATGCAGGCGCAGTTCATGGCGCTCGTCTCACTCGCGAAGGGTGACTCGGTCATCACCGAGAACGTCTTCGAGAACCGTTTCATGTTCGCCGACGAGATCAAGCGCATGGGCGCCGATGTGGACATCGAGGGCCACCGTGCGCTCGTGCGCGGCGTGTCCGCGCTGCAGGGTGCGCCGGTGCGCTCGCCCGATCTGCGCGGGGGTGCGGCGCTCGTGCTCGCCGCGCTTGTGGCCGAAGGTGAGACGACCGTCTCCGATGTGCACCACATCATGCGGGGCTACGAGGACTTTGCGGGCAAGCTCGCCGCGCTCGGCGCGGATGTCCGGCTTGTCGAAGACGAGCACACCGCCGAGTAGCCGATCTGGCTACCGAACAGCTGAGGGGGAGGCACATGCTCGACCGTGAGGCCGTGAAGGCTATCATCCCGCACCGCGACCCGTTCCTGTTGGTGGACCGCGTGCTCGAGCTCGAGAGTGGCGTGCGCGCCACAGGCGAGCTCGACGTGCGTCCGGACATGTTCTGGGTGCCCGGCCACTTCCCCGACTACGCCGTCATGCCGGGCGTGCTCATCGTCGAGGCCCTTGCCCAGGTAGGCGCGGTGGCACTGCTCTCGCTTCCCGACAACCAGGGCAAGCTCGCGTTCTTCGCCGGCATCGACAAGGTGCGCTTCAAGCGGCAGGTCGTTCCCGGCGATACGCTCACGCTCGAGTGCGAGATCACCAAGGCGCGTGCGAGCATCGGATTCGGCGAGGCGCGCGCGCTCGTGGGCGGCGAACTCGCCTGCGCGGGCACGCTGATGTTCGCGATACAATAGCGCGGCTGTACCTGCCCCCGAACGAAGGGCCACACGGGCAATGGGACTTCTTGAGCGCATCGACGACGGAACGGCCGTGCTTGCGGTCGTCGGTCTCGGGTACGTCGGCTTGCCGCTTGCGGTCGAGATGGGCAAGGCCGGCCATCGCGTGATCGGCCTCGAGGTGTCCGCCGAGAAGGCCGCGCTCATCAACGCGGGCACGAGCTACATCCCCGACGTGCCCACTCCCGACGTGAAGGACCTTGTCGACCGCGGCCTGCTCTCGGCCACGACCGATTTCGCGCGTGTCTCCGAGGCGGATGCGGTCGCCATCTGCGTTCCCACGCCCATCAACGAGAACAAGGAGCCGGACATCTCCTTCATGGAGAGCGCCGCCCGCTCCATCCTGCCGTACCTGCATTCCGATATGCTCATCACGCTCGAGTCCACCACGTATCCAGGCACCACCGAGGAGGTCCTCCAGCCCATTTTCGAATCGGGCGGACTCACAGTGGGCACCGACATCTACCTGGCGTTCTCACCTGAGCGCGTCGACCCGGGCAATCCCGTGTGGCAGACGCGCAACACGCCGAAGGTCGTCGGCGGCGTCACGCCGGAGTGCACGAAGGCCGCCGTCGCGCTTTACGGTCGCTACATCGACTCCGTCGTGCCGGTGAGTTCCACGCGCGCTGCCGAGATGACGAAGCTCCTTGAGAACACCTTCCGCGGCGTGAATATCGCACTCATGAACGAACTCCTCATGCTCTGCGAGCGGATGCACGTGAACCTCTGGGAGGTCATCGAGGCGGCCAAGACCAAGCCGTTCGGCTTCATGCCGTTCTACCCCGGCCCCGGTCTCGGCGGGCACTGCATCCCGGTCGATCCGCTCTACTTGTCGTGGAAGGCGCGTGAGTACGACTTCCGCACGGAGTTCATCGATCTCGCGTGGCGCATCAACGACAACATGCCGTACTACGTGGTCACGCGGCTGATGGACGCGCTCAACCTGCAGCGCAAGTCGCTCGCCGGGTCGCGCGTGCTCCTGCTCGGCGTGGCGTACAAGGCGGATATCGACGACGTGCGCATGTCGCCCGCCAAGCGCATCGCCGAAGTGCTGCTCGAGAAACAGGCCGAGGTCGTCTACTGCGACCCGTACGTGGACGCGTTCAGCGCGAACGGTGCGGCAATCCCACGTGTCGATCTCACCGCCGAAGAGCTGGGGCGTGCCGACGTCACCCTCGTCGTCACGGCGCACCGCGTCTTCGACTTCGAACTCATCGCCGACGAGAGTCGTCTTATCCTCGACACGAGAAACGCCCTGTGGAACCGTCCCGGGGAGAACGTCGTTCGTCTGTGAGCGTTCGGTAACAGATGTTTGAGCACTGGTGCACGTACGATACAATCGGCGTTCGCCGTACGTGTTCACAAGGCCAGAGATACGGGTGACTTAGATTCGTGGGACAGCATTCTGCCAGCAAACCATCACGTCGTTCGGGTGCTCGCACCCGTTCGGGCAAGCTCGAGACGCCACGCCCGAACCAGCGCGTCCGACCCACCGAGGTGATGGAAAGCACATCGGTTGCCCGCATCCGGCACGCCCGGCGCAAGAAGGCCGCGAAGCGCGCGGCGCTCGCCACGTTCCTCGTGATCGTGCTGGTGCTGGCCGGGGGCGTTGCCTGGGGCTACTCGATCCTGCACTCGGCACAGCAGACTATGAACGAGAACTCGCAGGACAACGGCGATCTCGAGAAGGCGATCACCCCGCGCGTGCCCGACGAACCGTTCACCGTGCTGCTGCTGGGACAGGACAACCGTCCGGGGGAGAGCGCGGCACGTGCCGACACGATCATCGTGGCGCGTATCGATCCGGAGAACGACAAGGTTTGGATGCTCTCTATACCCCGTGACACGCGCGTGGAGATCCCCGGCTACGGCACCGACAAGATCAACGCGGCCACCTTCCACGGCGGCCCCGCGCTCATGGTCGATACCGTCGAGGAGTTCCTCGGCATCCCGGTCAATCACTACATGGACATCGAGTTCGACGGATTCATCCAGGTGGTCGATTCACTCGGCGGCGTGTGGATCGACGTGGATGCCGAGATCGACGACGAGAAGGCCTCGAGCCACGGTTCGTACACCGCCTCGTACATCGCCGAGGGCTACCAGCTCCTCGACGGCGACCACGCGCTCACGTTCGTACGCAGCCGCGACTTCCCCGATGCCGACTTCACGCGTATGCGGCACCAGCAGCAGTTCTTCAAGGCGCTTGCCGATCAGGCCACGCAGTTCGACAACGTCATCAAGATCCCGGGCATGGTTGAAGACGTGGCGCAGTTCATGTCGACCGACATGTCCATGAGCCAGATCATCGAGGTGGCGATGGCGCTCCGCGACATGGGCGGCGCCAACGTGCAGACCGCTACAGTGATGGGCGAGTGGAAGTCCCCCTACGTGTGGCCGGACGAGGACAAGAAGGAGTTCCTCGTGGACGCCATGATGGCCGGTCTTCCGTTCGACGCCACCGCCACCGTCGAGACGGGCATCGACCCTTCGGCCGTCACGGTGACCGTGCGTAACGGCGCGGGCATCGAGGGGTGCGCAACGGCCGCGTCGGACATGCTCACGCAAGCTGGCTACGCGGTAGGCGAGGTTGGCAACGCCAACCAGTTCGTCTACGAAGAGACGCTTGTCATCTACTCGACCGATCGCGCCGCTGCGGTGCAGGTTGCGACCGTACTGCCGAAGGGGCGTGTGGTGGAGAGCCGCGGCATGTACTCGTTTTCGACCGACGTGCTCGTGGTCGTGGGCAAGGACTACACCACCTGGTAGATCACGGGCGGCTACTCGGCGCTGTACGCGACCCTTTCCAGTAGCTCCACGATCCGCGCGGCCTGCAGGTCCCGGCCGAACGCCTCCTCGGCAAGCGCGCGCGCTGCAAGGCCCATCGCCTTGGTGCGCTTCTTGTCGTCGGCGAGCGACTCGATCGCGTCGGCGAGCGCCACGCCGTCACCCACAGGTACGTAGAGGCCGGCACCGTGGTCCTCCACAAGCTCACGCGTCCAGCCCGGCTGGTTCACGATCACGGGGCGTCCCGAAGCCAGCGCGTCGAAGAACTTGTTGGGTGAGTTGGTGGCGAGGATCGGCTTGTCGCCGAACAGCGTCATGAGCACGTCGGCGGTGCGCGTGAGCGCGGGCACCTCGGTCTTGGGGATACGGCCGAGCAGGAGCACGTTCTCCAGGCCCTCGGTGAGCCGCTGCAGCTCGGGCAGGCTCTTGCCGTCTCCGGCGATCGCGAACACGATGTCGCTGCGGCCGCGCTCCTTGAGGGTGCGGGCCGCCTCGGGCACCTGCTCGTGCACGGCGTTGCTCGGGCCGATCGCGCCTGTGTAGCCCACCACGAACTTCCCGGCGAGTCCGTAGCGCTTCGAGACCGCCGAGTCCTTGCGGCCGGGGTGGAAGCGCTCGAGGTCGGAGAAGTTCGGGATCATCTCGATCTTGCAGGGCGGCGTGCCCTCGGCGACCACGCCCTCGGCCATGCCGGGCGAGACCGGCACCACCGCGACCGCCCGCCTGTATGCCGCGCGCTCAAGGCGCTTGGCCACGGTTGCGATGAGGCCGTGGCGTCTGATCGCGCCCATCTGGATGGCGGCTTCAGGCCACAGGTCCTGCACCTCGAAGACGAAGGGGACGGCCTTGACCTTCGAGACCGCCAGGCCCGGCAACGCGACCGTGATGGGTGTCGAGGAGGCGAAGACCACGTCGGGCCGGGGCACCCACAAAGCCACCCATACCGAGCTCAGCATGAACGCCGCGAAGGACAGGATGCGGCGTAGGTGTCCCATGTAGTTGGAGTAGCCCACGCGCACCGCGCGGACCTTGATGCCGTCGATCTCACCGCGCGAGACGAAGTGCGAGCGGTACTCGTCGGGAAGGTTCGAGGCACTGGTGAGCACGGTGACCTCGTGGCCCGCGTCCGTGAGCGCCCGCGCAAACTCGTAGCTGCGCGTGAGCCCGAGTGAGGATTCAGGTGTGGCGAAGAACTGGTAGATGTAGAGGATCCTCAACGGGCGGTCCTTCGCGAAAGAAGCGGGCCGATGGGGCGGATGCTATCCTACCACGGAGAATCCGACCTCCCGAGCGCGGAAGGCAGGTCATGAGCGCGAGCGTGTCCGAGCGGCCGATGGTCTGCCACGTGACCTCGGTGAACATCCCCACCGATGGCCGTATCCTGTACCACGAGTGCCGCTCGCTCGCCAAGCGCTGGCGTACCCTGCTCGTGTGCCGCGACGACAGCGAGTCGCGCACGCTCGAGGGCGTGGATATCCTCACGATGCCCCGGCGCGGCGGCAGGCTCCGCCGATGGGCCGAGGTGCGCAACGTGGTGGCGCTTGCCGAAGCGCAGCGTGCCGATCTCTACCACTTCCACAACATCGAGCTCGTCGGGGCGATGGCTCGCTTCGCGCGCCGCGCGGGCGTGCCGGTGATCTACGATTCGCACGAGCACCATCCCGACGCGATGCTCACCAAGACGTACATCCCGGCACCGCTCCGGGGGCTCGCCGCCTGGTGGGTGGACCGCACGGAGCGCCGCTACGTGCCCGGCTTCGATGCGGTGGTGGTGGCCGACGAGGCGCTCGAGCGCCGCTACGCCGAGCTGGGCGCCAGGCGTGTGGTGCGCCTCGACAACTTCCCGCCGCTCGATATCTTCCCGCCCGGCTCGGGGACGCCTCCCGAGGTGCCAACGCTGCTCTATGTGGGCTCGATCTCCGAGGTGCGCGGCTTCGACGAGATGCTCGAGTGCATTCGGCTCGTTCGCCAGGAGATTCCCGAGGCGCGGCTGGTGATCGTGGGAACGCCCACCGAGGAGGTAGCCTCCCGCCTTGGGGAGTTGGACGCCGGGTCGGTCGTGCTCCGGGCGCCCGTGCCGTACGGTGAGATAGCAGGCGTGATGCAGGGCGCGAGCGTGGGACTCTCGCTCCTGCGCGACATCCCCAAGTTCCAGAAGAACGTCCCGACCAAGGTCTTCGACTACATGGCCTCGGGCATCCCGTACGTCTCAACCGACCTCGCACCGGTCCGCGCGCTCACCGGCGGGGTGGGCGGCGCACTGGTGCCGCCGGGTGATGCCAGGGCCGCTGCAGAGGCCGCGCTCGCGTTCTTGCGCGACCCCGACCGGGCGCGCGTTGCTGCGCGTGAGGGCCGGGCGCTCATCGAACAGCGCCTCAATTGGGACGCCCTCGTGCCGAGGCTGACCGGCCTCTACGAGGAGCTCCTCGGCGAGCGATAGACCGATCCGGAGTCTGGCAGTGCCCTGCTCGGCCTCATGTGGCTCTGGTGAGCGGCCGATGACGGGTGGTAGAGTCATCACAACGAGGCCTGCGACGGAGGTTGAGCATGCACCTTGCACGAACGCGAGACGGTCGGTACCACACCGCCATGCGATGGGCGGGCCTGCTCGGGCTACTCGTGATCGTGGCCTCGCTCTTCTCGGGCATCCCGGTGGCAGCTACTGCGGCGCCCGGCGACCCGGTGCTCTACGAGCAGACCGATGCGCGGTTCTCGTTCGCGGGCTCGTGGCTCACCTACTCGGCGGCGCCGCTCTCGGGCGGCAGTCACGGGTTCACCAACACAGCCGGCGCGTCAGTCACGCTCACGTTCGTGGGCACGCGCCTCGATCTGGTCGCGATGACCGGCCCGAAGTTCGGCAACGCCCAGGTGAGCGTGGATGGCGGCGCGCCCACGAACGTGGACTTCTACAGCGCTGACACGCTCGTGCAGCAGACCGTGTACACGACCGGGGATCTCGCGTCCGGGCTGCACACGGTGAAGATCGCCTGCGCCGGCACGAAGAGCGCTCCGGCGACCGACACGTACGTGAGTGTGGATGCCGTGTGGGTGAGCGGGACGCTCACCGGCGCGGCCGCCGAGCAGTCGGACTACCGCATCGCGAAGCGCGGGAGCTGGGTCACGTACAGTACCGCCGGTCTCTCGGGCGGCAGCCACATGTTCTCGAACGTCACGGGCAACGAGTACGCGATCGCCTTCACCGGGACGCGCCTTGACCTGGTGGCGATGACCGGTCCCAAGTTCGGCATCGGGTCGGTGAGCATCGATGGCGGTGCGCCGGTCGATGTGGACTTCTACAGCGCGGCCACGACGACACGGCAAATGGTGTACTCGACCGGCGATCTCGCCGCAGGCGTGCACGTGGTGCGCGTGAAGTGCACCGGCAGGAAGAACCCGGCCGCAACCGACACCTTCATCGGCCTGGATGCGGCGCTCGTGACCGGCGCCATCAGGCAGGCGACCATGCGCTACGAGGAAACCGACCCACGGCTCGGCTGGGCCGGTCAGATGAGCGAGGCGCTCTCGCCTGCCTTCTCGGCGGGCCGCTACATCTGGGCGGGGCCGTCGTGGGGTGCGATGTCGGTCTCGTTCGTGGGCACCGGGATGGACTGGATCGGCGTGGTTGGCCCGCAGTACGGCATCGCTGAGGTCACGGTCGACGGCGGCGCGCCGGGCTACGTGGACCTCTACAGCCCGGCGGTGCAGACGAACCGGGAGGTCTACACCACCGGCGAGCTGCCCTGGGGCCTCCACACAGTCACCATCGGGTGGACCGGCCGCAAGAACGATGCCGCGAGCGGCACCTACATCTCCTACGATGCATTCGACGTGGGTGGCGACATCGTCCAGGCGCCCACGCCTGTTCAGCCGGTGTTCGCCGAATTCAACTACCCGTGGAACCGCTACCTCGTGGTGGACAAGAGCGACCTGCGGATCTACTACGTCGTGGATGGAGCGCTCATCGCGAGCTATCCCGTGGCTGTGGGCAAGGCCAGCACGCCGACGCCAAGCGGCATCTGGCGGATCGGCGCCAAGTACTACTCCTCAGGCGTATTCGGCCCACGCAAGATGCGCATGTTCCGGCAATCGGGCAACACGTTCGTCTACACGGCATACAACATCCACGGGACGAACGTGGACTCCAGCATCGGAACCTATGCCTCGCACGGATGCATCCGGCTCCACAACTACGACATCCTGGTGCTCTTCGACATGGTGCCGCTCGGCACGATGGTGGTCACCCGCAACTAGGGACGGCGGCCGAGCCGTGCGCGTGCCGAGGCGGCCAGCTCGCGCGCGAACGCCCGCTCGTCAGCGCGCACCCCGCCGAGTGCGAGCAGGGCGAGCGCGTAGACCACCACGCCTGCCGCTCCTTCGGCAAGAAGCGCCCAGAACGTGGTGGGGAGCGCGAGCGTGACGCCCCAGACCGCGAGCGCCATCACGCCGGTGGCACCGGCGACCGGCAGCAGTGAGGCCCACGGCACGCGCCACGGCATGAACCGGCGGCTCTGGAGCCACGTGAGGCCCACGAGCAGGACGTACGCGGCCGCTGCGGACCAGCCTGCGGCGATGTAGCCGTAGCGCGGCACGAAAGCGATCGTGAGCGCCACGTCGAGGGCGGCCGCCGCGAGCGTGTTGGCCATGATGAGCTTCGAGCGCTTGTGGATGGTGAGTCCCGCCGAGCCGAGTTGCACCAGGCCGCCGAGGAGCGTGGCCGCCGCGATGACGCCGAGCACCGGGTAACCGCTGCGGTACTGCTCGCCGGTGAAGACCCACATGAAGTCCCGCGCGATCACCGCGAGCCCGGCCAGTAGCGGCACCGTCACCAGCGCGAAGTACCGCGTGAACTGCGACTGCATCTTGGCCGCGGTGTCCTGGCCGTGCTCCTCGAAGTTCTGGATGAGCACGGGGAGCATCGTCATGATCAGCGGCAGCGTGAGCAGCTGGATGATCTTCTCGCCGAGGCCGTAGGCGGTGGAGTACACGCCCACTTCGGCGGTGCCCCGCGCCCACTCGATCACGTACCGGTCGAGGAAGCCGAGCGCCCACAGCGCCGCACCCGCGGGGACGAGCGGCGCGCCAAAGGCCACGAGCTCGGCGAACGTGCTGCGGCTCACTTCGGCAGGGGAGAGCGAGCCGTCGGCGCGGAGCTTCACGAGCGCCCACGGGATCACGATGGCGCTTCCCACCGCCACACCGGCGAAGATGCCCGCAGCGCCCCAGCCGAGGACGCCCACGAACACGACCGCGAGCGCGTTGGTGAGCAGTGTGGCCGTGATCGAGATGCGCGCATAGTCCTTGGCGCGGTTGGCCGCGCGCAGGACCTCCATGAAGACGAACAGCGAGTAGTTGCAGAAGAAGTACGCCGCCGAGACCGGCACGAGCCGTGCCACGAGCGGATCGATCGCGCCTGTTGCGAGCGTGCCCACGCCGTAGATGAGCGCTGCCACCAGTCCGAGCATCGCGATGACCGACCACACCACCGTGGCGATGTAGCTCCCGAGCGCGCCGTGTTTCTTGCTCGGCCAGTAGAAGCGCAGCGCGGCCGAGGCGATGGATTCGGCGGCCACGCGCGCGCCGAGCACCAACATGGCGTTGATCACGTAAAACGCGCCGTAGTCGGCGGCGTCGATCACCCGCGTGAAGAGCGGCACGGTGACAAGCGAGGTGAGCGCAGGCACGAAGCGTACCGGCAGGTAGCGCGCCGCGTCCGAGCCGGCGAGCCGCAAGGCCTGCTTGAGCAGCCCGCTGTCGCTGTGCTCGGCGGGTCGTTCCTCGTCCACGCGTCCCTCCCGGTGGTGGCTCGGTGTCGTAGCGGCGCACTGCGCTTCGGCGCGCCGCGGCGCCGATGCTATGCTACCAGGTGGCCCGGCCGGCGCACGCTCCGGCCCCGATCCCACAGGTGAGCGGTGAACGTACCTTCGGCCGGTGTCACACCCGGCGGCGACATACCCGCACGCGAGACAGTGCAGCGCTGGACGGCTCTCGGGCTGGTGGCGCTCGTCGCTGCGGCGGCGCTCGACATCAGCGGCCGTGTGGCCGAAGTCGGCCCGGCGCGCTTCACTGTCTACCAGCTGCTCGCACTCGCACTCACGCTCGTGACGGTGTGGCAGCTCGTGCGCGAGCGTTCCGGCGTGCCCAGGACGCCGCTCAACTTGCCGCTCGTGGCGTTCCTCGGCACGGCGGCGCTGTCGCTCGTCTTCGCCACCGAGCTCGCGCCCGCTGTCGTGCAGCTCGCGAGCCTCACCTCGAGCGTGGTGCTCGTGCTCGTGGTGGCCGTGCTCGTGCGCTCGCCGAAGCAGGGTGCGCTTGTGGTGGGCGGCGTGCTCGCCGTTGCGGCCGTCTTTGGCGTGCTTGCGGTGCTCGAGTGGGCCGACGTGTTCTCGGTGCAGCCGGACGTCTTCTTCACGCCCGGGTACGGCATCCGCGCACGGGTGACCTTCCTCGATCCGAACATCCTCGCCTCGTTCCTCATGAGCGCGATCCTGCTCGCCGCACCGCTTCTAGCACTCGCGCCGATGAAGCGTTCGTGGCGCGTGGCCGGCGTGCTTGCCGCCGTGGTGGCGCTCGCGGGACTCGCGGCCACCTACTCGCGTGGCGGGCTGGGCGGCGTGGTGATCGGCCTTGTGGCGGTGGCGGCGCTCATGCGTGCCCCGCGCCGCGTGCGTGCGGCCTTCGTCGCCGTGATGCTGGCGGCCATCGTGATCGTCGGCGTGCTCGTCTTCGACGCGCAGTGGGTCGAGGAGAACGTGGTGGCAGCGGGGGAGACCGGCTCGGCCACCAACCGCGTCTACATGGTGGAGGGCGCGCTCGCGATGTGGCGGGACCATCCCTTCGGCGTGGGGCTCGACAACTACCAGCTCGTGTATCCCGCGTACCGCGATCCGCGCGCCGACGCGGGCATCACCGAGTCGCACACGGCGTACGTGACCGTGCTCGCCGAGATGGGCTTTCTCGGCCTGCTCGCGTTCCTGTGGGTGCTCGGCGCGTTCTTTCTGCGCACGGCGCTTCCGGCCGCACGTCGCGCGCGCGACGTGACGCTGCATGCCCTTGCAGCTGGCGCGTTCGCCGCAGCCCTCGCGCTCGCGGCCCAGGCGTTCACCTACAGCCTCGAGGCGTCCAAGTTCTGGTGGTTCGCCATCGGCCTCGGCGTGGCGGCGTGGCGGATGGTTGCCGCCGAAGCCGATCCGGCGTCTTCGGCGCCACTTGGCGCGGTGCCCGGTGGCGGTCCGCGTCCGCATGCGAAGCCCGCGGAACGGGAACTCTCTCTCACGTAGGCCGCGCACGAAGGGAGCACCGATGCTGCACGACACGCTGAGCATCCCGGAGGCCGATGTCGCCCGCGTCCGTGAGGTCTCGCCCGCACCACGGGTGGCGCTCGTTCTTGGCTCGGGGCTCTCCGGGCTTGCCGATATGGCCGAAGACGCCTCGCGCATCCCGTATACCGACCTCGAGGGCTTCCCAAAGGTGGGCAACGTAGCTGGCCACGCGGGCCAGCTCGTGTGCGCCACGCTCGAGGGCGTGCAGGTCATCATGTTCCAGGGCCGCGTGCACCAGTACCAGGGCGTGAGCGCGCTCGAGGCCGCCTACCCGGCGCGCCTGGCCGCTGCGCTCGGCTGCGAGATCCTCGTGGTCACCAACGCGTCGGGCGGCATCTCCGCGCACCTCGACACGGGCAACATCGTGCTCATCTCGGACCACATCAACCTGATGGGCACCAACCCGCTCATCGGCTGGACGGGCCCGGAAGGCGGCGTGCCGTTCGTGCCGATGCGCGACGCCTACGACGCTGATCTGCGCGCCAAGGCGTACCTCGCTGCTTCGGCAGAAGACGTGATGCTCCACGACGGCGTGTACGCCGGCCTCCTCGGCCCGAGCTACGAGACGCCCGCCGAGGTGGCGTACCTGCGCACCACCGGCGCCGACGTGGTGGGCATGTCGACCGTGCCCGAAGTGATCGCGGCGCGTGCGCTGGGCCTGCGTGTTCTCGGTTTCTCGCTCGTCACCAACATGGCGGCGGGCGTGGGGCTTTCGCACGCCGAGGTGCTCGAGGCCGGGCGCCTTGCGGCCGATGACCTCACGCGCCTGATGCTTGCTATACTACGAGCGCTGTAAGCAGTCGCCGGCACCCCGGGCCGGCGTTTCGTATGAGAGGAACACCATGGATCACCACGTGAAAGACCCTGCGCTGGCCGCTGCCGGTAAGGCGCGCATCGAGTGGGCCGACGCCGATATGCCGGTGCTCGCGAGCATCCGCGATCGCTTCGAGGAAGAGAAGCCGCTTGCCGGCGTTCGGATCGCCGCCTGCCTGCACGTGACCACCGAGACCGCCAACCTGATGCGTACGCTCAAGGCCGGCGGCGCGGATTGCGTCCTGTGCGCCAGCAACCCGCTCTCCACGCAAGACGACGTTGCCGCCGCGCTCGTGAGCGAGTACGGCATCCGCACCTACGCCATCAAGGGCGAGGATACCGAGAGCTACTACGCGCACATCGACGCCGCGATCGCTTTCAAGCCGCAGATCACGATGGACGATGGCGCCGACGTGGTGGGCCGCATCCACGCCAAGTTCCCCGAGGCGCTCGAGGGGATCCTCGGCGGTACCGAGGAGACCACCACCGGCGTGATCCGTCTGGCCGCAATGGCCGACGACGAGGCGCTCAAGTACCCGATTATCGCGGTGAACGAGGCCAACACCAAGCACCTCTTCGACAACAGGTACGGCACCGGCCAGTCCACGATCGACGGCATCATCCGCGCCACCAACCGCCTGATCGCCGGCCGCACCGTGGTCGTCTCCGGCTACGGCTGGTGTGGCCGCGGCATCGCGAGCCGTGCCGAGGGTCTGGGCGGCAACGTGATCATCTGCGAAGTCGACCCGCTCAAGGCGCTCGAAGCGGTCATGGACGGCTACCGCGTGATGCCGGCCGTTGAGGCCGCAGCGCAGGCCGACATCTGGATCACCGTGACCGGCGACATCAGCGTCATCGATTCGCCGGCCTTTGACGCCATGAAAGACGGCGCCATCATCTGCAACTCCGGCCACTTCAACGTTGAGATCAACATCCCGCACCTGCGCAACGTTGCGGTCTCAAGCCGCGAGGTGCGCCCGCTTGTTGAGGAGTTCGTGCTCGCCGACGGCCGCAAGGTATTCCTGCTCGCCGACGGCCGCCTCGTGAACCTTTCGTGCGCCGAGGGCCACCCGGCCTCGGTCATGGACATGAGCTTTGCCAACCAGGCGCTCTGCGCCGAGTTCATGGTGGAGAACGCCGCCGACATGGAAGCCGGCGTGTACGAGGTGCCGGTGGAGATCGACGAGGAGATCGCCGCACTTAAGCTCGCGAGCATGGGCGTGGAGATCGACGTGCTTACCGAGGAGCAGGAGAAGTACCTGAGCTCCTGGCAGGAGGGCACGGTCTAGGTTTCAGCCACAACACGAGTTGCTGCCGAAGGGGCGGGCCGAGAGGCTCGCCCCTTCGTGTTGGGCGGGCGTGCGGGAGTCCCGCGAAAGGGCGACATGCGAGCGTGCGGGAGTCCCGCGCTGCGTAGTCCTCGCCGGGGCCCCGCGGCGCCTCGGAGGGCATGCCTCCTCGGCGCCTTCCCCGGCTGCGGAGTGACTCCGCGCAGGACCCCGCACGTCCGCCCTACGCCCCGCCCGTTGCCCTTCGGTGCGCTGCCAGGAAGTCGGCGCCCACGAGCGCGGCTACGATCCACAGGCTTTCGAAGAAGATGAACGTGTTGAAGAGCGCCATCACGCTGACGGCCGCCATCGCGGCGAGTCCCGCGGGCGCGAGCGGCTCGTGACCCGCGCGGAGCGACTGCACGAGCAAGTAGAGCAGGCCGCCGGCCAGCACCACTTCGGCAAGCAGGCCGAGCACGCCCACTTCGGCGGGTACCGAGAACGGCATCTGGTGCCCGTCGGTCACCGGGTCGATCGTCACGCGGCTGTCGGCGTAGCCGGGGTACGCCGCGCGGAACGCCTGGATGCCCACGCCGGTCACGGGGTGGTCGGCGAACATCTCGATCGAGACCTCGGAGAGGTAGACGCGGTCCATCGCCGAGGCATCGGTGGTGAAGTCCACGATCGAGTATGCGCGCTCGCCCACGCCGGGGATCACGAGCACGAGCGCGAAGAGCGCCACGAGGCCCACGAGGAACGCCACGCGCTCGCGCGCACGCCGGATGAGGAGCGCGCCGAGGACGACCGCGCCCACCACGATGCCCACGAGCGCCGCGCGCGAGAACGAGACGCCGATGCCCGCGAGCGCGAGCGCCACGGCGCCCGCGTAGAGCGCCTGGTGCGCGAGGCGCGAGGTGGAAAACGCGCGCTCGGCGGCGAAGAGCGCGGAGAGCACGAGCAGGAGCGCCATCGTGTTGGGGTTATCGAAGAAGCCGGAGGCGCGGACCACTTCGGCGGACTCGGCGAAGGTCTCCGTGGCGCGCATCACTTCGAGGGGAAAACCGCTCACGAACGCCTGGCCGAGTGCCGCGACCGCCGAGACCGTGCCGGCGGCGATCGTGGCGAGCGTGATGTCGCCGCGTCCGGTCTCGGTGCGCGCCGCGCGCGAAAGGACGAAGTACGCGCCCACGAGGAACGCCAGGTGCAGGATGCCCACGCCGGAGAGCGAGAGCGAGTAGGACAGCGGCACCGAGAGCGCGGCGGCGGCGAGGAAGACGAGGATGCCGAGGTCCCAGGCGCTCAAAGCGCGCCAGTTCGGCAGGGCGCGTGGTTTGGCGCGCAGCCAGCGGAGCGCCGCGCCGGCCACCACGGCCACGACCACAACGCGTGAGACTGAAAGCGAGAACGGCACGTGCGTGATGTAGCCGTACGCGTCGAGCGCCGAGCAGCCGATGAAGAGCACCACGCTCGCGCGCTCGTCGGCAAGGCAAAGCAGCGCGGCAGCGGCGGCGAACACGGTGAGGCTGGCGCCGTATCCCGCCCACTCGTGTGCCGCGAACGCCCACACGAAGAGGGTGCCGAGCAGGACCCACGCCACACCCAACGCCGACGGGCGGTCAGCCCAGGGCGTGCGCTCGATCTCGGCTGGGGTGGCGGGCTCGGTCACGCGCGTCTCCTGAAGGCGGCGGTCACGTCCCCGCGATTGTAGCGCAGGCGGGGGACGTGTCCCGGCAGAGCGTTGACCGGCTGATGTCAGAGGCGTACGGTATCACGTACGTGAAGGGAGCGTGCACATGACCACCAACTACACCGCCACCGAGGCGCGCAAGCAGCTCTACGGGCTCGTCGACCGCGTGCAGGAGACGCACGAGCCGGTGTGGATCACCGGCAAGCGGGGGAGCGCGGTGCTGGTTTCCGAAGAGGACTGGCGCGCGGTCCAGGAGACGCTCCACCTCGTCTCGATTCCCGGCATGCGCGAGTCGATCCTCGAGGGGATGGCCACGCCGGTCGATGAGCTTGCCGACGAGCTCGACTGGTGAGCTGGCGCCTCGTCTACACCAAGGCCGCGCAGAAGGATGCACGGCGGCTTGCCGAGGCGGGTTTGCGGCCCAGGGCCGAGGCGCTGCTCGCGGTGCTCGCCGAGGACCCGTACGCTCCGCCGTTCGAGAAGCTCGTGGGGGATCTCGCCGGCGCGTGCTCGCGGAGGATCACCATCCAGCATCGGCTCATATATCAGGTGCTCGATGCCGAGCGGGTCGTGAAGGTGCTCCGAATGTGGAGCCACTACGAGTAGCACGACCTCGCGCACCGCGCGGTGGCCCACTCGCACTCGGCTATACTGAGTGACCGGTTCGCACGCGGCACCTCCGAGCACACGACTGGAGTCGATCCGATGCCCGATCTCGGCAATATCCCGCCCACGATCTGGTGGGAAGAGAACACCGTCCGCATGATCGACCAGAGCCGCCTGCCGCTCGTGGGCGACCTGCTCGTGTGCAACACCTACGAGGGCGTCTGCACCGCGATCTCGGGCATGGCGGTGCGCGGAGCGCCCGCACTCGGCGTGGCCGCGGCGCTTGCCGTAGCGCTGTGGTCGGAGACCGAGGGCGCCGAGATCGACGACCTCGCGTACTACCTCGGCGAACTCGACCGCGTGGCCGACGAGATCGCCGCCACCCGCCCCACAGCCGTCAACCTCATGTGGGGTGCCGAGCGCATGAAGCGCTTCGCCCGCGACAACGCCGACGTGGGCCTCGACGCGCTGCGTCCGCTCGTGCTCGAGGAGGCGCTCGCGGTCCGTGCCGAGGACGAGGCTCGCAACCGCCTGCTCGGTGCGCACGGGGCGACCCTCATCGAGCCCGGATCGCGCATTCTCACGCACTGCAACGCCGGCTCGCTCGCCACCGCGTACTTCGGCACCGCCCTCGGCGTGATCTTCACTGCGCATGCCGAAGGCAAGATCGCGCAGGTGTGGGTGGACGAGACGCGGCCGGTGCTCCAGGGCGCGCGCCTCACCGCCTGGGAGCTCCGCATGGCGGGCGTGCCGTTCAAGCTGATCTGCGACAACATGGCCGCGAGCATCATGCGCGCCGGTCTGGTGGACGCCGTGATCGTGGGCGCCGACCGCATCGCCGCCAACGGCGACGTGGCCAACAAGATCGGCACGTACGGCCTCGCCGTTCTGTGCAAGGAGCACGGCATCCCGTTTTACGTGGCGGCGCCGTCGTCCACCGTGGACCTCACGCTCGAGACCGGCCGCGGCATCGTGATCGAGGAGCGCGACGAACGCGAGGTCACCGGCATGACAGTCTCCGGCGTCATCGAGCCGCGCACGTCGATCGAGACCAAGGCGCTCGATGCGCTCACCGAGGCCGGTCCGTACTCACTCGGCATGACCAAGGGCCATCTGATGGAGCTCTCGCGCAAGGGCGGCGCGTACCAGTTCGACGCGTGGGTGCGCATTGCACCGCCGTCGATCGAGGTCTACAACCCCGCCTTTGACGTGACGCCCGCCGAGTACGTGACGGCGATCATCACCGAGCGCGGTGTCGCGCGTGCGCCCTACGCAGCCTCGCTCGCTGAGGCGTGCTGCGGCACCGGCGCCATCCACGAGCTGGGGTAGGGGCGCGGCGGTGGACTACGGCAGTCTCCTGGGAGTCATCGGCGGCGTGATCGCGCTCGTGGCCGTCGGTGTGGTGCTGCGCGTGACCGGACTGCTCACTGCAGACGACGCTCGGCCGCTCAACACGGTGCTCATCTGGGTCGCGCTGCCTGCGCTCATCTTCAGCGCAGTGAAGGGGTCGCCTCTCGATCCCTCGTTCGCGCTGTTGCCGGCCATCGGATGGCTGGTCGTGCTATTCGGCCTCGCGGTGGCCTGGGGGCTCGTCAAGCTCCTCAAACTGGAGGGACCAACAGCCGGCGCGTTCATCATGGTGGCCGTCTTCGGGAACACCGCATACGTCGGGTATCCGGTGGCATCCGCGCTGCTTGGCGACTCAGGACTCGTTCGCGCCATCTTCTCCGACGTCTTCGGCAATACCGCGGCGGTCATCTCCCTCGGCACGATCGTGGCGAGTCACTACGGCGCGCACGACGTGAAGGTCAACCCGCTGAAGGAGATCGTGACCTTCCCGCCGTTCATCGCGCTGGCCCTCGCGCTTGTGCTGCATTCGGTTCCGATTCCGGATCTGGTGACATCCTGGTTAGATGCCCTCGGTAAGATCGTCGTGCCGGTGATCATGATCTCGGTGGGCCTCACACTCAAGCCGCGAGCCCTGCGCGGGCATCTCGGGCGTGCGTCGATAGTGGCGTTCATGAAGCTCATCGTGCTGCCGCTCGTGGCACTTGTGCTCGGACTTCTGCTGCTGCCCGATCCGGCGTCGCGGCGCATCGCCGTGCTGGAGGCGGGCGTGCCCACGATGATGCTCATCATGATCATGGGGCTCAGATTCAAGCTCGATGTGGATTTCATCGCCTCGGCGATCCTGGTCACGATGTTGGGGTCCGTGCTGACGATTCCGCTGCTGCAGCTGCTCATCGGCTGAGTGCGGCCGCTCCGCCGCCCCAGAAAGGGCGAGCATGGGCGGCATCCTCGATCTCATCTTCCCGCCGAGGTGCGCCGGCTGCGACCGTCCGGGCACGCTCCTGTGCGATGCCTGTCGCGGGACGCTTCCGCTCATCGATCCCGGCTCGGCGTGTGCGCGCTGCGGGGCGCCGATGCTCGGCGCGTCTGGTCCGTGCGCCGAGTGCCGCGGTCGTGCGTTCGCGTTCTCGGTAGCGCGCTGTGCCGCGCGCCTCGAGCCCCCGGTCTCGCGTGCCGTCGTGATGCTCAAGGACAGCGGCGAGCGCCGCTATGCCGCCGTCCTGGCGGAGCTGCTCGCGACAGCTGCTGACGGCTGGCTCGCGCCGGGAGCCGTTCTCGTGCCTGCGCCAGCTTCGCCTGCGGCGGTGCGCCGACGCGGTTTCGACCACGCCGCGGACATCACGCGTGCGCTCGGGCGGCTCACAGGCGCCGAGGTGCAGTGCCTGCTGCGCGCCACGGGCAGTGCCGACCAGCGGGCCCTCGGCAGGGAAGCACGCTTCGCGAACCGTGCGACCGCGTTCAGGCTGGCCGGGCCGCGCGAGATCGCAGCCGGCGCGTCGCTGCCCGAGCGGGTCGTGCTCGTCGACGACGTGTTCACGACCGGCGCCACACTCGATGCCGCCGCTCGTGTGCTGCGCGGTGCGGGCGTGGCCGAGGTACGGGCGCTTGCGGTTGCACGCGCGTGCGAGCACGTCGCTTGCGTGAGCGTATCCGAAAGGATACAATCCGAAGGAGCGTCGCTTGATTGAGGTTCGACAGACCCGGGACTTCCGCGACTGGCTGAGGCAACTCAAGGACCCGGATGCCAGAGACCGCATCGTGATGAGACTGCGCCGTCTGTCGGTGGGTAATCCGGGCGATGTGAAGCCGGTCGGCGGCGGCGTCTGGGAGATGAGGATCGACTGCGGGCCGGGCTACCGACTGTACTTCACCTGGCGAGGTGATCAGGTGGTTGTGCTGCTGGCTGGCGGTAACAAGTCGACGCAGCAGCGCGACATCAGGCGGGCACAGGAACTGGCGTGGCGACCGTGAGGAGCAAGAGAGTGCGGAAGCATAAGCTGAAGACCTACCCCTGGGACGTTGTCGACCACCTCGACTCCGACGAGGCGATTGCCCGGTATCTCGACTTGGTCCTCGAGGAGGACGATCCGGTCCTGCTGGCAGCTGCCCTCGGCGACGTCGCTCGCGCCAAAGGCATGACGAGTGTCTCGCGCGAGACCGGACTCGGTCGCGAGAGCCTCTACAAGGCGCTGTCCAGCTCGGGCAACCCCGAGTTCGCCACGGTGCACAAGGTGATCCGCTCCTTCGGGCTCAAGCTGCACGTGACGACCTAGCTGCGCGCGCCTGTCGTCACGGCCTGTTACACTTCTTCTTGCTTTCACCCGGGTCTGTGGTTGCGGGCGCGCAAGCGTCCTAGTCCAAGGTAGGCGCGGCCGAAAGGACCCACGTAAGCGCGAGGCCAAGCCTCGTCGTGAGCATGGCGCGCCTTAGGGGTAAGTCGTACCGTCCGCGGCAGCCGAGAGGTCGCTGCGGGCGAGAGGGCCGGTAGTGAGACCCAGTCTTGCGGAAGCTCCGGTATGCGGGTGTGGGGCCAAAGACCAGGTCAGCCGGGTGAAAGCATCGAGGGGCACAGCCGAAGGGAGCCGCATGACAACCGCACGTCGCCTGCTCGCGATCGTTCTCGCCGCCGCGCTCGTTCTTGCGATGGCCGGCTGCAAGAAGGAGGCCGAGGAGCCTGCGCTCCAGCCCAAGGTCGCTCCGCCTGTGATCTCCACCGAAGGCGTCCTCAAGGTGGGTGTCGACCTCGGTTATCCGCCGTTCGC
Source organism: Coriobacteriia bacterium (assembly GCA_030652115.1). NCBI lineage: Bacteria > Bacillati > Actinomycetota > Coriobacteriia > Coriobacteriia bacterium. Next base: position 174,712 of record JAUSBK010000008.1, read on the forward strand.
GGGTGTGGACAACGACAAGAACGCCGGCATAGACGTGGACATTGCCGCCGCGATCGCCGAGCGGCTTGGCCTCAAGGTGGAGCTCGTGGACGTGAAGCCCAGCGAGCTGGCCGAGGCGCTCAACGATGGTACGGTCGACATCGCGCTCGGCGGGATCTCGATCACCGACGCAGTGACGGCCGACGTATCCACCGCCGGCTCGTACCTGATCGACGGCCCCGGCATCTTCTCGGTGGTAGCGACCGACTCAGTACCCACCACACTCACTGCAGCGGACCTCCCGGGCAAGCGCATTGCCGCGCAGCAGGGAAGCCCCGCGTTCTGGACGCTCGAGAGCGACTACGGCGAGGGCTTTGCGACCCAGTACCCGTCGCTCAAGGCAGCATTCGACGCGCTTGAGGCAGGCGAGGTCGATCTGGTCGTAGGCGACTCGGCAGTCGGCGCCTACATCGCGCGCGACTACGCCCGCGTATCGTTCGTCGGGCAGTTCGGGGCGGCGCAGCCGCTCGGCATCGCGGTCAAGAAAGACGCCACCGAACTTGAGGCCGTCATCCGGGAGGCCGTGGACGCGCTCGCCGCCGACGGCACTCTCGACACGATCCGCACCAAGTGGTTGGGGCATCTTCCGTCGCTCGAGGTGCCGGTCGAGGAATCCACGAACTGACGCTTCGCCTCGCACCTTTGCGGTATAGTCATTCACGGTAGTCAAAGGGGGGTGCCGGAAGGCGCTCGTCGCAAGCAGATGAAGGAGGCTCCATGAGCAAGACCAAGAAGTTCGTTGCGCTGTTCCTGGTCTTCGCGCTGGCGCTCAGCATGGTTGCGCTGAGCGGCTGCACGGACGATGGCGAGGACACGGACGAGGGCACCGAAACCACCGAGCGCGCTGCGATCACCAGCGTTGACGATCTCGGCGAAGGCGACAAGGTCGGCGTCCAGTCTGGTACCACGGGCGAGGGTTGGGCCAAGGAAAACCTCGAGCCCAACGGTGTCGAGGTCGTTCCTTACGACGACATCCTGCTTGCCTTCTCGGCGCTGCAGGCTGGCGACGTTGACGGCGTTATCAACGACCTTCCGATCAGCCAGGACATCGTCAAGGACGAGACCCGTGGCCTCGAGATCGTTGAAGAGATCAAGACCGACGAGACCTATGGCTTTGCATTCAACAAAGACGACGCCGCGCTCCGCGACGCCGTCAACTGGGCGCTTGCCGAGTGCATCGCCGATGGCACGTACGACGAGGTCTACGAGACCTGGTTCGGCGCAGCCCCGATGTCGTATCCCGAGGCTGAGAGCGGCGTGACCGCCAAGCCCGCGGATGCTCCCGCGCTGATCACCGCCGGCAAGATCGTCGTCGGCTCCGACACCGCGTTCCCGCCGTTCGAGAACGTCGAGGGTGGCGAGACGGTGGGCTTCGACGTCGACCTGCTGAATGCGATCGGCGAGAAGCTCGGCCTCACGGTCGAGTTCAAGAGCTACAAGTTCGACGCGCTCATCACGGGCGTTCAGGCCGGTACCGAGTTCGATCTGGTCGCCTCGGCGATGACGATCACTGACGAGCGCAAGCAGTCGGTCGACTTCTCCGATCCGTACATCAACTCGAACCAGTCGCTGGCGGTCAAGAAGGCCGAGTAGTGGCCGAGCGGTAACACTGCGGTAGACTTGGGGCCGGCGGTTCTCTTAGAGCCGTCGGCCCTGTCATTTGTCCGAGCCCGTCGTAGGAGGGCCCGCGATGTCGAAGTTCCGCAATTCGGTGGGGTACGTGGTCGCGGGGATCGTCGCGGTGGTGCTGGTCGCGATGCTACTCACGATGACCGGTCCGGAACGGGTGCTCTTCGAGCGGAATGCGCCGCGCGGCAAGAAGGGCACCGTAAGCGACATCTACGTGATCTCGCCCACGCGCGATGAGATCACCATCGGCAAGTCGCAGACCAACGTGGTCGCCGATCTTGCCGAGATCGACGACAACCTCGCCGCTACGATCGTCCGCACGCCGGCCGGTGCCGGACTGGGCAAGGGCGAGTGGGTCCTCAGCGCCGAGGAGACCAGCCCCACGCCGGTGCTGCTCAACGGCGACGAGATCGAGGGGACACCCACGCTCGCGGACGGGGACGTCATCACCGTCGGAGGCTCCGATGTGACGTTCACCGTGGGGCGCACGGGCATCCTCGGCGGACTCGACTGGTGGGAAGCGGGCAAGATCTCGCATCTCTACGCCTCGCCGAAGATCATTGCCGAGGCATTCCCCATTGTGTTGGCGGCCTTCCCCATCTCGCTTGTGGCGGTGCTCGTCTCCTTCGGGCTGGCGATTCCGGGCGGCCTCATGCTCGCCTTCATGAAGATGGCGAAGAGCCGATGGTTCCGCATGCCGGCAACGCTTTACGTGGACTTCATCCGCGGCACGCCGATCTTCCTGCAGATCCTGCTCGTGTTCTTCGGCCTCACGCTTCTGCCGCCGTGGCAGGCGCTCGTCAAGGCGGTGCCTGCGATCAACGAGAGCGGCCTGTTCGGCGTGGACAACTCCATGTGGATCCGGGCGTTCGTGGTCTTGAGCTTCAACTCGGCGGCATACATGGCCGAGATCTTCCGCGCGGGCATCCAGTCCATCAGCAAGGGGCAGATGGAAGCGGCGCGTTCGCTCGGCATGACCACCGCCGCCGCCATGACCTTTGTGATCATCCCGCAGACAGTGCGGCGCATCCTGCCGACGATGATGTCCGAGTTCATCCTGCTGTTCAAAGACACGTCGCTGTTCGCGGCCGTTGGTATGGGTGAGATGGTCATGAGGGCGCGTGAAGTGGCGTCGAGCACGCTCAACGTCTCGCCGTACCTGCTCGCCGCGGGCTTCTACCTCGTGATCACCATCCCGCTCGGCCGTCTCGTCCAGCAGCTCGAGAACCGGCTCGCGCGCTCGGAGGGTGGCGGCGCAGCCACCTTCGAGAAGAGCGAGAAGGACAACCTCGCGGCAGCTGCGGCCAAGAAGGCCGCTGCCGAGGCTGCTGCAGCGGAGAAACTCAGGATCGACGATGCTGCCCACCGACACGCGACCGGCCGATAGGGGGCGATGACGATGAGCGAACACACCACCACCCCCGCGTACAGCGGCCCGATCGTCCGGATCCGCAACCTCAGGAAGTGCTTCGGCGAGGTTGAAGTGCTCCGCGACGTGGACATGGACGTGCAGAAGGGCGAGGTTGTGGTCATTCTCGGGCCGAGCGGCTCGGGCAAGTCGACGATGCTTCGCTGCGTGAACCGGCTCGAGGAGCCCACCGGCGGGGAGATCTGGCTCGAGGACATCAAGGTGAACGACCCCAAGACGAACATCAACGAGGTGCGCGAGCGCATCGGCATGGTGTTCCAGCAGTTCAACTTGTTCCCGCACCTCACGGCCAAAGACAACGTGATGCTGGCGCAGCGCAAGGTTCTCAACCGCTCAAAGCACGAGGCCGAGCGCATCGCGCTCGAGCAACTCGAGCGCGTGGGCCTTGGCGACCGCGTGGACTACTTCCCGGCGCAGCTTTCCGGCGGCCAGCAGCAGCGCGTGGCGATCGCCCGCGCGCTTGCGATGGACCCGCACGTGATGCTCTTCGACGAGGTCACTTCGGCACTCGACCCGGAGCTCGTGCGCGGCGTGCTCGACGTCATGAAGGAACTCGCCAAGGCTGGCATGACGATGCTCGTGGTCACCCACGAGATGGGCTTTGCCCGCGATGTGGCGAGCCGCGCCGTGTTCATGGACGGCGGCGTGATCGTGGAGGAGGGCACTCCCTCCGAGGTGTTCGACCATCCGCGGAACGAGCGCACGAAGGACTTCCTCGGCCACATCTCATAAGTGTGGTGTCGCGTGGCCGAACGGGAATACTCCCTGCATCAGCGGTGGTCCGTGAGGCAGGGGAGGCCCCCATGGGCGCGTGCAAGTGGTGTGGCGCGGAGAACGTCGAGAACGTTGTAACGTGCGCGAACTGCGGTCAGTCACTCGGTGCTGGGGAGGAACCCGATACCTTTGATGCCGAGGCGTCTGGCAGCGCGGCGAGCGCGCAGGTCGACGAGCAGACTGCGGCCGGCATGGCCGATGCAGGTCCGCCGCCCGTAGCAGCCGTCCCGCCGGCACCCGAGTCGCCGCCGCCGGTCACACCAGTCCCGGTCGCGCCCGCAGCGCCGCAGGCTCCCGTTGTTGCGGCGCCCGTCCCTATGGCCGCGCCACAGTACGCCCCGCCGCCGCAGCAACCGGCCTACGCCCCGCCGCCGCAGCAACCGGCGTACGCCCCGCCGCAGCAGTACGCGGCACCCCCACAGCAGTACCCGCCCCCGCAGCAGTACGGCTACACTCAGCCGCCGACGCAGCCGCCCAAGTCCGGCCTCGGCAACGCCATCGCCGTGACGATCCTGTGCTGCTTGCCGCTCGGCATCGTGTCGATCGTGTACGCCACGCAGGTGGACAAGAAGTGGGCGATGGGCGACTACGCCGGTTCACAGCAGGCCGCCAAGAAGGCCAACATGTGGGCGTCCATCGCGGCGGCCGTGGGCATCGTCTGGATCATCGTGTCCGGCATCATCGGGTATACGACCGCCGAAACGAACACCACCACCACGCCCTACTACTACACCTACTAGCAGGAGCGCGATGAGCCAACCGGCACCCACCACACCGGGCGCGGCGGAACGCGCCCGGGCGCTGCTGTTCCTCGGCATCGCCGTGGGCGCGGTGGTGGCGATTCTCGTACCGGCGGTGGGAAGGCTCGTTCCCGAGTGCGCGTTGCGCACGCTGACCGGCCTCTACTGCCCCGGGTGCGGCACCCGTCGCGCGATGCTCGCGCTCGTGCAGGGCGATCTGGTCACCGCGCTCCGGCAGAACGCGTTCGCGGTCGTGGCGGTCGGACCGGTGCTCGTGGGCATCGTGCGCGACGCACTCGAGGCGTTCGGCGTGCGCCTGTGGCCGCGCCTGCGCTGGCCACCCGCGCTCGTGTGGGCGTTCGGCATCGGGGTGCTCGTGTTCTGGGTCGCGCGCAATCTGCCCTTTGCGCCGTTCACGTACCTGGCGCCGTTCTAGCGCGGCATGGAGATTCCGCGGAGATACCCGCTCCAGGGGTGCCTCATCGGCGGCGGCGCGGGTATGTTCATAGTGTCCGGACTCTACTAAGGAGGCCACGGTATGCAGATGATCGTGAAGGGCCGCCGCATGGACGTTACCCCTGCTATCCGGGAGTACGCCGAGGAGAAGATCGGGCGCGTCACGAAGATTCTGAACAGTCAGCTCATGAGCGCAGAAGTAGAGCTCTACACCGAGCGCAACAAGTCTATAGAGAAGGGTCAGGTCGCCGAAGTAACGGTCTACACCAAGGGGCACGTGATCCGGGCCAAGGAGGCGGCATCGGATCTCTTCGCCGCCATCGACCTGGTAAGTGAGAAGCTCGAGAGCCAGGTGCGCAGGTACAAGGACAAGACCGTGGACCGGCACACCAAGGGCGTGTCGGCGGCCGCGATTGCGCCCGCTCCCGCACCGGAAGAGCTTGACGAGCCGGCCATCGTGAAGACCAAGACGCTTGCCACCAAGCCGATGAGCACCGATGAGGCGATTCTGCAGATGGAACTCCTGGGCCACGACTTCTTCGTCTTCCGATCCGAGGACACGGAAGGGACCAACGTTCTGTACCGCCGCAACGACGGCGACTACGGGCTCATCACATCAGCGTGACAGCCCCCTTGAGGGGCGAGGCGAGAGGCGCGGGCCAGAGCCCGCGCCTTCTCCATTTCCGGCCTGTTACCAGCGGAAAGTTGATGCATCCTTAACCAAGGGTCGGTTGACAGCGTCCATTGGACGCACATATTGTGATGTGAGCTTCACCAGTTGCGCACATTCACTCCAGTCGTAGTCGTGGTGGCAGCTGATGCTAGGAGAACGAATGGAGCACGTCGTTTCGAGCGCCCTTATTGGCGAGATCGAAGAGGCGCTCGGCCAAGTGTCCGAGATTCGTGCAGTGCGCGTGGTCACGTCGTCCGACGGGTTCATAGACGAGATCCACGTTCTCGCGCTGCCCTCCAAGGCGCCCAAGCAGCTGGTGCGCGATATCGAGTCCACTCTCATGGCTGCCTTTGGCATCGCCATCGACCACAAGAAGATCTCCATCGCCCAGCTGGGGCAGGAGTCCGTGCCTATCACCACAGAGTCCGCCAAGCTCAAGGCACGGGCGCAGATCAAGAACATCAACGTTGAGGTAGCGGGCGTCTACGTGAACATCTCGGTGGCGCTCGAGCTCGAGGGCGAGCTGTTCGTGGGCCGCGCTACCGGGCCGGCGAGCCGTACCGGGCGGGAGCGCCTGGTGGCCGAAGCCACGCTCGATGCCATCGCGCAGTACCTGCAGGGCGCGTTCACCTTCGCGCTCGAAGATGTGGAGATCATCCGCCTGGGTAGGGAGAGCATCGCCTGCGCGTGCGTGGTGCTCGTGACCTCGCTGGGCGAGCAGGCGTTTGCGGGCTCCGCGCTCGTGCGCCAGAATGACAAAGATTCCATCGTCCGAGCCACGCTCGATGCCATTAACCGGCGGCTCGGCTTCTTGACAACCCCATAGATGATCCCAGTTTGGGCCAACGCCGTGGCAATCCGTTGGAACACTGTCAGCAACCTACTGAGCGGAGCGGACAGGGTTCTTCCGTCACTAGCGGGATGGGAGAAGACACCACCTAGACAGGGGGTCTTCTCACATGAAGCGTATCGCCTTTTTGCTCGCCTCGCTTGCTGCTCTCGTCATGGGCGGCGGCGCTGTTTGGAAGTGGTAAGTGCTTTACCCATCGGCGTTGGCCCAAGTACGTCGTGTGGTGGATCAACATGATTCCCACACGAATGAGACTATATGTTTGGGCGATCGTGCTGCTGGCTGGCGGCGTGGCGGCTCTTGTTGTACCCACGCATCCTGTGACTGACTGGCGGCCGCTGCTTGTCCTTGGTGGCGTTGTTCTCGCATTGAGCAGTGTGGCGGCCGAGCTTCCGTTCGCCACTTCCATATCCATGGCCTATGCGGCCCTTTTCGCCGCACTCGTCTACTCAGGTCCAGTTGGTGCAGGCTTCGTTGGGTGTCTGTGCGCATTCTCACTGCAGGAGGTGCGCGAGCATAAGCCGGCGCTACTGATCATTGGCAATGGTGCGCAGATTGCTCTCGCGTGCATGATTGCTGGTCTCGTCTACGAGAGTATCGGGGGTCATCTGCTCCAACTAGGCCCGCCGGCGGACGTGACTGTCGGCAGCGGCCTGCTGGCGCCTCTTGCGGCAACCACGGTCTTCTTCGCGTGTAATCTCGTGCTTGTTGGCGTGGGGGTCGCCCTCAAGACAGGCATGAGCGCGAAGATGACTATCAGGGCTCTTGAACCTGCCGCCTATTGGGTTAGTCTCGTCGTCCTCGCACTGCTCGGCTACGTCATGGCGCACCTGATGAGTCTATCCTCGTGGCTAGGCGTTCTGCTCTTGGTGCTACCCTTCCTGGCCGCTCGGCGAACGTTCCGCGTGTACGTTGAATTGTCCGAGGCGTACGCCTCAACGGTGCGTTCTCTGGTGACGGCAATCGAGGCCAAAGACCCCTACACGCGGGGTCACTCGGAACGCGTCGCGGTCTACACGCGTAGGCTCGGGGATCACCTTGGTCTGCCACGAGCACAGCTGGATCTGCTCGAGCGCGCGGCCCTGCTCCACGACGTAGGGAAGATCGGCATCGAGCTGGACACGCTGAGCTCCCCGATGCAACTCAGCGCCGAGGAGGTCCGGCTCATTCGACGGCACCCTGTGCTGGGCAGTGAGCTTGTCAGTGATGTCGAGTTCCTCGCAGACATCGTGCCCGTCATCCGGCATCACCACGAGCGTTACGACGGGGCCGGGTACCCTGATGGGTTGGCTGGCGTGGACATTCCGCTACTTGCTCGAGTGATGGCCGTCGCGGACTCCTATGACGCGATGACGTCGAATCGGGCCTATCGCCCAGCGATGACACAAGAGCAGGCGATCGTCGAGATTGAGCGGGTTGCGGGCACGCAACTCGACCGCAACATGGCTCTGCAGTTCACTTCGATGCTCGCCGACGGTCAGGAAGTGGGGATGCCGCATGAGGCGTGATCCCAACCCCCTGCATGCCTCAAGAACCCCACGCCAGCTCTGGTATCTCACCGCGCTGATCGGCCTTGGATTCCTTGCGATCGCGGCCATCTGGCCTGGTCGTGATATGGGGTTTGACCCCGCTCTCGCCGCGGGTCTCGCCGCCGCGTTCTTCGCCACCCGACTCCTCACTATTCGGCTCCCGCAGGGTGACGACGTCTATGTGACGCTGGTGGTCGGACTGGTCGCCCTGGCGGTAGCGGACATCACTGTAGCGGTGGCTGCATCCGCGCTGGCCGGAGTCGTTGAGTCGATTGCGCGGTTCTCGCAATCATCGAGACCGGCGGCCGTCTCGCGCGCTCTAGATGCGACACGCGCTACTGCCGTACTAGCCCTGATGGCGCCCTGGCAGCTGGTACTCCATCGATCTCTGAGCGCGACAGCTCACGACGATACCCTGATCATGTGGCTGCTGGTGGCTGGGATGATGTACTCGGGGCTGGACATCCTCACGATGGCGGTCCAGCAGCGCATCGCAGGCGGTCTGCCGGTGATCCAGGGCATCGCAACGCTGCAGCGCCCCCTGGCGACGATGTACCTCGTGCACCTAGCGATGGCGGCAGTAGCGGTGCGCCTCTATGCCGAGTCGGCTTCGTGGGCTTTCCCTATTGCTCTGCTGCTCACGCTGATTCTGCAGAACAGCTTCAACCTGTATCTGCGGATCCGCAGAGGCTACGCCGACACGATCGGTGCGCTCGCGCATGCGGCGGAGTTGGATCGACCGCATGACTCCGGACACGCCCGGCGTGTTGCGGACCTTGCGGTCGCGGTCGGTCGCCGGATGGGGCTGTCGAGCCGGGAGTTGGAGCGCATCGGTTACGCTGCGTTGCTTCACGACATCGGCCGGATGGGCGATGTGGGCGATGACATGAGCGGAGTTCATGCACACCGAGGGGCCGAGATCGTGACTTCGATCCCGTTTCTTGAAGATGTGGCACCGCTGATTGAGCGTCCATGCGAGGACGACGCTGCACGCCAACCCGTCGGTGCCGAGATCGTCCGAGTATGTTCTCACTACGATCGACTTCGAGCGAATGTCGGTGCCCAGCAGGCGCTCGACGAGCTGATCGAGGAGTCCGGCGGCCTGAGCGGCCGCGTGCTGGAGATTCTCAATGACGTTGTCCGAAACCCGCACGCGAGGGTCGGTGCGGTTCGGTGATCATGGCCGAGATCATCATCGTGGGTCTGGCTCTGTCCCTCGCCGCGGGTGGCTCCCTCAAGAACCTCGCGCAGGAGCCGCTGAAGGGTGAGTGGGCGCTGCTCCTGCTTCTCCCGGCACAGCTGCTCTGGCCCGGAGTGTCTGCTCGTCTGGGCCTTGAGTGCGCCTTGAGCATCATCATCTGGCTGCTCATGATGGCGAGTCTCGCTGCAGTGCTGATGTTGAACGCCCCGCGCCGCTGGATGCTTGGCTTTGCCGCGCTCGGGATTGCAGCCAACATCCTCGTGATCGGCCTCAATCAGGCGATGCCTGTGGACATCCGGGCGGCCTCGGAGATTGGTGCCACCCGGGTGGCCTCGCGCGAAGCCCTCGCGAACGACTGCCTGCACGAAGAGATGACGGAGGACACGGCGCTCCTGCTTCTCGCCGATGTGATAGCCGTGCCGGGACCTCCCTGGCAGCGAGGCGTGCTAAGCGTCGGTGATCTTCTGCTTGCGCTGGGACTTGGAGGCTGGGTGTTCGCCGCCTGCAAGGGTGGTCGCGTCCAAGTTGTCTAGCGTGACGCGTCCTATTCGGGTTGACTGTTGCGCTGCTGCTAATCATGCGGTGAAATAGCGCATAGCCTCTCGGGGTCTCCAGAGCCAGTTCTTAGGGGGGAACAATGGCAGGGGTGGAGGCCGTCTCGCGCGGTATTCCGAATTTCGGTCCGGTCGTCAAGCGCAAGCACATTCTGAATGCCGCTCGGCTCGGCTGCCCGGCGCTCACGGTTGTGTGCGCGCCACCCGGGTATGGCAAGAGCGTCCTAGCAGCACAGCTTGCGGGAGAGTCGCGCGCGGATTCTGCGCTGTGGGTGCCACTGTACGACCTGGACATGCGCACGGACGAATGGCTAGGACGCGTCGCGGAGGCACTGGTTCCCGGCGCCGGGACATCCAGTACGGCGGCTGAGGCTCTTCCGCAATTCAGTCCAGACGTCGCCCACGGCGACGTCATGCTGCGCATCCGGAACGGGCTCTCATGTCACACCGGTCGCGTAATTGACATAGTGCTCGACGGTGCGAACCGTGTGGAGGAGCTACGCTCACTGCAGGGCCTTGCGGACCTGCTTCGTAGGTGCACCTCGCAGGCGAGCAGGGTGTTAATCACATGCAGGGCTATCGCCGATGACACACGCGTGTCCAGCCCGTCTCTTCTGTGGCTGATTGGCCACGATGAATTGCGGTTCGATTCTTCTGAGGTTGTTGAGTTAATCATGCTCGCAGGCGAGGGCGTGATTGCCGAGTCTCGGGCGCTTCAGCTCATGGATCGTTTCTCCGGCCATCCTGCCCTAACATCGCTAATGGCTAGGCACGGACGCATCGACGATGCGGTCGATCCACCGCAGGACCTCGTATGGTACACACGCAGGCTTGTCGCGGAGTGTGACGTCAGTACTCTGCAAGACGCGTACTGTGCCGCGCTGCTTCACGAGGGCCCGGCTTCGGAGTTGAACAGCTGTGTGGAGCAGGCAGGGTTTGGAGGATGTGACTGGTTTGCCCTGCAAGATCTGGCGCCACTACTGAAGGCGGTTGTGGATGTTGACGGTAGCCCCGTGGACTTCAGGATTCACGCGGTCTTGCGCGAGGCGATTCTGTTTGAGGCGGCTCGTCGATTGGATTCGCTTGACTGTGCATCGCTTAGGGCGTCTGCGTTAGCGCGCATGACCCATACCAGGGACTACTCGCGAGTTGCCGGTACCTTATGGGCAGCTTGTACCGGTGACGAGGCATCGGAGTGGTGCGAGAACCACGGCATGAGTCTGCTGCATCAGTGTGGATCGTCCACGGTGGAACGATGTCTCCGGAAGATCCCTCCGATGACACTGTCCTCGAGTGCGCGGCTACTGCTCCTCAGGTCGGCCACGATGCGGGAGCAAGAGCGCAGAGACGAGGCGCTGATGCATGCGAAGCTTGCACAGCGTATCGCGGAGGCTGATGCGGATTTCGAGACACAGGCCCGAGCGTTGCTCTTCGAGGTGCGCCTGGCAATCGACTATGCTGATCTGCCGATGGCCGGGGCGGCTCTCAACGAGCTGAGTGGGCCACTTCGCGCGAACCTGAGCGCCTCGGCTGACTGTCTGTTCCTGGCTTATGCGTCGCTACTCCACGCGCAGTCAGCAGACTGTGTCGAGTCAGGCGAGACCCTGAATCAAGCGATCATGTCCCTCAATGCACTCCCGGAGACCACGCATGAGGCAGTCTGGGCGGTCAACTGCATCGCCGGAGTGGCAGGACTGCTTCATGGGCGATGGGACGAGGCCAACCTCCTGTTTCTAAAGGCCTGTCGTTGGTCAGGCATCAGTCCACTTCAAGTCCTGCAGCTGCGTGCGAACGGTGCTGTAGCCCACATGGAGTTGGGTTCGCTGTGCGAAGCTGAATCACTTCTGCGTGGCGTACTGGCGGACGCTCGAGACGCGGGTCTCTCGCTGCTCGGCGCGTACGCGCTTGGAACGCTCGCCGGGGTTCGTTGGCCTTCGGACTCGCGGGAGTCCGCATCCTTGTGGGCTGACTGTCAGCGCGCGATGCGAGATCATGGTGATCTTGTTGGGGAGTCGATGGAGCACATACTTCAGTCGATGCTCTGTCGCGCGGCCCACTCCGGTGAGCAGGCGTTGGCCCACGCCGAGAGTGCGATGGCGCAAGTGCAGGAGGTGGGTGAGTCCGCACGCCTCCTCCGTCTTTCAGCCGAAATCGAGATTGCAGCGTCGATGCTTGCGCTGGGTGACCGTTGGGGTGCACGGCGTGTCTCCTCCCGGGCTGCCGAGGAACTCCAAGGAACGCAGGCGAATGCGCACCTCCTCTGCATCCACATGATCCTAGCGGAGCTTGACCGCTTGGAGGGCAAACACGAGTCCGCGACGGCCGGCTTACAGCACTTTGCAGAATACGTCTCCACCGGCTCCGCCAACTGGCGGTTGGCGATGTATGTGCGTGCATTCCCGGGTCTCCTCGGGGTGCTTGTTCGGGCCTTCAGCCCTGGGAACCTGCCGCTTCGCATGCTGCGACTCGTTCCTGAGGAGGTGATCGATACCGCGTGCGCTTGCGCCGCTGGCAGCATCGGCCCGGAGGACAGGCAGGTGTTGCTCGCTCGATCGCGGGGCACCGAGGACCCGGCTCGCGCGCAGACAGCATCTCCCCCGACGTGTACGGTTCGCTTCTTCGGCGGATTTGAAGTGACCGTGGACGGGCATGTCGTCGAGGACTCGCATTGGCGCAAGCGCAAGGTGCGCCTGCTGTTCGCGATGCTTGCGGCCGGTCGGGGGCAGGAGCTCCCGAGAGATGTCATCCTCGAGCGGCTGTGGCCGGGAATGGAGGAAGACCGCGCGCGTCGCAACTTCTACGTCACATGGAGCGCGATGAAGCGCGCACTGAGCAGTGAATCCTCCGCCGACATCACGGGCCGCTACGCACTTTGCTCGAGCGGGGTGTGTCGCGTTACCCGCGCCGTCAGGAGCGACCTCGACGCGTTTTGCGAGGCGATCGAGGTTCTCCGTGCGGCCAACGCTCGCGAGGACATCACCGGCGTCCTGGTTGCGGCGCGACGTCTCGTTGGCGTCTACACGGGTGATTTCCTGCCGGGTGATGTCTACGAGGAGTGGTTCACGGATGTACGTGAGCAGGCGAAGCATGAATTCTGCGATGCGATGTTGGTGGCCGCAGAAGGCGCCGAGGCTACAGGAAACACCTCGGAGGCGCTTGCGTTCTTGAGGAAGGCGGGAGTTGTCGACCCGTGGCGCGAGGACATCTACCAGAGGACTATGCGGTGTCAGATTGGCGCGGGACAACGCAGCCGGGCCATAGAGACCTACATGGCGTGCCGAGGGAGGCTCGTCGATGACCTGGGAATCGATCCCTCCACGGAAACAACGAGGCTCTACGAGGCGGTTCTGGCTATGGACTCGGAGACTCGCGAGATCGCACCCGGCGTTTAGATTCAGTTAACGTCCAGCTAAGAAGGCCGCGCTAGGCTGTGCCTGCAGCGGTTCGGAAGACCGCCGAAAGGTCCAGGTGCGTAGCCAGCGAGCGGAGCGGTGAGGAGTCGGGAGACCTCCTGAGGGGCACAGCTGTGCGAGCGAGCGCGCAGGTCTTTGGGGCTGACTGCGGGGCCGGGGGTCACCAGACCCTCGGCCTCCTGCCTAAGCGACACGCCCAACCCTTGGCACCCTGCGTGCTACAATCTCTTGGCTTTTGTCCACGCTCACTACACCCCCTGAGGAGCATCGTTTCTCATGGCTAATCTGTTCACCAAGCTGCTCACCGCCGGTGAGGGCAAGCAGTTCCGCGAGTACGACGTCATCGTCGGCCAGATCAACGCGTTCGAGCCGTCCATCGTGCCGCTCACTGATGAAGAACTCCGCGGCAAGACCGACGAGTTCCGCAATCGGGTTTCAAGCGGCGCCACGCTCGACGAGCTTCTCCCCGAGGCCTTCGCGGTCGTGCGTGAGGCCGCCAAGCGCTCCCTCGGCATGCGCCACTTCGACGTGCAGATGATCGGCGGCATCGTGCTGCACCGCGGCAATATCGCGGAGATGCGCACCGGCGAGGGCAAGACGCTGGTGGCCACGCTGCCGGTGTACCTGAACGCGCTCGCCGGCAACGGCGTGCATGTGGTCACCGTGAACGACTACCTCGCCAAGCGCGACAGCGAGTGGATGGGCCGCGTGTACCGCTTCCTCGGCCTTGAGGTGGGCATCATCCAAAGCGGCATGGACCCCAAGGCCCGCAAGCCCGCCTACGCGGCGGACGTCACGTACGGCACCAACAGCGAGTTCGGCTTCGACTACCTGCGCGACAACATGGTCACGCGTCCCGAGCTGCGTGTGCAGCGCGGCCACCACTACGCGATCGTGGACGAGGTGGACTCGATCCTGATCGACGAGGCGCGGACCCCGCTCATCATCTCCGGCGCCGGCACGCGCTCGGCGGACACCTACAAGTCGTTCGCCAAGATCGCGCCGCGTCTCAAGATCGAGGAGGACTTCGAGCTCGACGAGGCCAAGCGCACCGTGGCTCCCACCGAGACCGGTGTGGCACGCGTGGAGCAGCTCCTCGGCATCGAGGACCTCTACGCCGACCCGAGTGGGCAGATGGTGAACCACCTCCAGCAGGCGCTGAAGGCCCAGCACCTCTTCAAGCGCGACGTGGAGTACGTGGTCAAAGACGGCGAAGTGCTCATCGTGGATGAGTTCACCGGCCGCATCATGTACGGCCGCCGCTGGTCAGACGGCCTGCACCAGGCCGTGGAGGCCAAGGAGCACGTGCACGTGCGCGAGGAGAACCAGACGCTCGCCACCATCACGCTGCAGAACTTCTTCCGCCTCTACGACAAGCTCGCCGGCATGACCGGTACGGCCGTGACCGAAGACGCGGAGTTCCGCGAGATCTACAACCTCCCCGTGGTGGTGATCCCGCCCAACCGCCCGATGGTCCGCGACGACCGCAACGACCTCATCTACCGCAGCGTGGACGCCAAGTTCGACGCGGTGTCAGGCGAGATCTCCGAGCGCCACGACCAGGGGCAGCCGTGCCTGGTGGGCACCATCTCGATCGAGAACTCGGAGCGGCTAGCAAATGCGCTCAAGCGTCGCGGCATCCCGCACGCGGTCTTGAACGCCAAGTTCCACGAGATGGAAGCGCATATCATCGCGCAGGCGGGCCGCAAGGGCGCCGTCACCATCGCCACCAACATGGCCGGCCGCGGCACCGACATCATCCTCGGCGGCAACCCCGAGTTCCTCGCCGATGAGCTGCTCCGCGAGCGTGGCGTGCAGCCCGAGGAGGCCACCGAGGAGCAGAAGGCCTCGGCACTCGAAGACGCCAAGGTCACCTGCGCGGCCGAGCACATCGAGGTCGTGGACGCGGGCGGGCTTGCGGTCATCGGCACCGAGCGGCACGACTCGCGCCGCATCGACAACCAGCTTCGCGGCCGTTCCGGGCGCCAGGGCGACCCCGGGCTCTCCCAGTTCTACCTCTCGCTCGAAGACGACCTGATGCGTCTCTTCGGCGGCGGCAGGATGGACCGCATCAGCACCTTCATGTCCAAAAGCGACATCCCGGACGACATGCCCATACAGGCGGGCATGGTCTCCAAGGCGATCGAGAGCGCGCAGCGGCAGGTGGAGGCGCAGAACTTCGCCTCCCGCAAGTACGTGCTCGAGTACGACGACGTGATGAACAAGCAGCGCCAGGTGATCTACGCCGAGCGCAACGAGATCCTCGACGGCAAGGACATCCGCGGCCGTGTGGAGGAGATGATCGAGGAGACCGTGGCGTCCATCGCCGCGGAGTTCTGCCCGGAGAAGACCTACTCGGAGGAGTGGGACTGGAGCGGGCTTGCCGAGGCACTCGTCGAGGTCATCGGTCTGCCCCTCGTGGACGACGAGGCCCGCAAGGCCGACAGCCCGTATGAGCTCGGCGATATCCTCTCGGCGAAGATCCTCGCCGCCTACGAGGCGAAAGAGGCCACCCTCGGCAGCGAGCAGCTGCGCGCGCTCGAGCGCCACGTGATGCTGCGCGTGATCGACGCGCGGTGGATGAACCACCTGCTCGAGATGGACTACCTGCGCGACGGCATCGGCCTGCGCGCCATCGGCCAGCGCGACCCGCTCATCGAGTACAAGGGCGAGGCCTACGAGATGTTCAAGTTCCTCGTGGGTGAGATTGGCCGCGACTTCCTGCGCACGATCATGCACATCCAGCTCGCCAAGGCGCCCGAGCCCGTGCCCGAGACGGCCGAGGTGAGCCAGGTCACCTACTCGGCGCCCTCCGAGCAGAGCATCTTCGGCGGCGCGCGTCAGCAGGCTGCGAGCAACGAGTCGGCCATGGCGCAGGTGGGCGGGGGAGCGAGCGAGGCGATGGCCAAGGCCGCCGCCGCAGGCGCCGCGCGCCCGGCCACGCCCGGCGGAGCGACCGTGGTGAAGGACAAGGAAGACCCCTACGCCAACGTGGGCCGCAACGAGCCCTGCCCGTGCGGCAGCGGCAAGAAGTACAAGCACTGCCACGGGGCGAACTAGCCTGAAGTCCGCGCGAGAGCCGCGCGACGGGGTAGACACTGAGCAGGGTGTCCATGATCGTTCACGGGGGAGGGCTTCCATGCACAGTATCGGGTTCCGTCGTCGGTTCGCTCTTGTTGTAGTCATATGCATGGCGGTCGCCTGCTTGGCGCCTGTCAGTTCGGTAGCGGCAGCGACTACGTGGGTCACCACGAAGCTCACCGACAATGCGCGGGAGGATGACGCCCCGAAGGTCTCTGGCGATCGCGTGGTGTGGATGGGCTACGACGGCACGGATAATGAGATCTTCACCTGGAAGTTCGGTGACGCGAGCCCCACACAGCTCACCAGCAACTCCGTGGAGGACTTCAGCCCTGAGATCTCCGGCGACCGGGTGGTCTGGTTTGGAGACGACGGCTCGGACTACGAGATCTACACCTGGAAGGTCGGCGAGGCGGCTCCGAAGGCGCTCACCGACAACAGCGTCGAAGACAGGAAGCCGCGCATCTCTGGCGACCGCGTGGCTTGGGCTCAGTGGGCCGGGGGTGCCGACTATCACGCCTTCACCTGGAAGGTCGGCGACGCGGATCCCACGCAGATCTCGAGCGAGCCGATCGATGCGGACTCTGTCCGGGTCTCCGGCAACCGCGTGGTCTGGATGGCGCCGGAGGCCACGGGCAACGTGATATGGCTGTGGACTGCGGGTGACCTGAGCCCTATCGCTTTCTCCGGTATTCCGGCGGACAGCGTCGAGGCCCCTGAGATCTCCGGAGACCGTGTCGTCTGGCATGCCCCGGATGGGGATGGCAACTATCAGGTCTTCACACGGAAAGTAGGAGACCCCGCTCCCACGCAACTCACGAACGATGATGCGCATGCCTGGGGTCCACAGGTCTCGGGCGACCGCGTCGTCTGGCTCGGCGAAGACGCCACGGATGTCGAGGTCTTCACCTGGACACCCGCTGGTGGCGTCGTGCAGATCACCAACAACGACGTGGAAGACCGCGAATGCCGGGTCTCGGGCGACCGTGTTGTATGGGCGACCGGCGGCGGGTCCGTCTACGAGATCGCCACGTGGAAGGCCGGCGACGCCGCTCCCACGATGGTCTCAAGCACCGGCAAGGCGAACAGCGAGCCTGATGTCTCGGGCGACCGCATCGCCTGGCGCTGTTACGACGGTTCGGACTACGAGATCTACGCGGCGACCCCCACTCCCGTGGCCCTAGCGCCCGTCTACCGCTTCTACAACTTCACCAACAACACGCACTTCTTCACCTCGTCGCTCGACGAGGCGAACTCGGTCATCGTGAACTATCCGAAGGTGTTCCGGTACGAGGGCATCTGCTACTACACGAACCCCGCCAACAACACGCAGCCCCTCTACCGCTTCTACAACCGTGTGAGCGCGAGCCACTTCTACACCGCCTCGGCCGAGGAGGCGGCTCACATCATCGCCACCTGGCCGCACATCTTCACGCTCGACGGCCAGACCTACGCGGTGAACCCGGCGCCGGTCCCCAACAGCGTGCCGGTCTACCGGTTCTTCAACCTCACGAATGGCTCCCACTTCTACACCGCAAGCGCCGAAGAAGCCGACATGGTGATCGCCACCTGGCCCACCATCTACCGCTTCGAGGGCCCGGCCTTCTGGCTCGGGCAGTAGGACCGGTTCGGAGCAACTGCGGGGCGTCTCTTCGGAGGCGCCCCGCTTGCGTGTGAGAGCGCTCATGGGAGTAGACTGAGCATCAGGCAGCGGACGGCAGGGGGTCGCCCGCACGGTGTCGAGGGGGCATCCATGGCTCGCAGCGGGTTGAGGACTCACGATGGGCTCGTTCGGCTGTCGCGTCTGCTTGTGGTCGCCGCGCTGATGGCGGTGATGGTGCCAGTGGGGGTACCGGTCGCGAGCGCCCAGCCGCTGACCGCGGAAACGTACTGGGTGGACGCGATCAACGGCCTAAACACGAACCCGGGGACAGAGGTATTGCCGTTCGCGACGATTACGTACGCCGCATCGGTATCTGATGCGCTCGACACGATCATGGTCGAGCCGGGCACCTACAACGGGGCGATCAACGAGGTCTTTCCGATCAGCTTGAACGGACAATCGCTCAAGAGCACCGGTGGGGCCACCGTCACCACGATCCAGGGCAACGGAAGCCAGCAGCTTCTCTCCATTCTGGCGTGGGACGACGGCGATAGCCTCGAAGGCTTCACGATTCAGGACGGCGGCATTCCCGGCATCGCGGCTGTGGGCGTGAACCTGTCTACACCGACCGACGCCCTCACCGCACCGACGATCACGGGCTGCACCTTCTTGAGCAACGATGGTGGTACGCTCGGTGGAGCGCTGAACGTGATTGTGGGCATGAACGCGGACGTCACGGTCTTCCAGAACACGTTCACCAACAACTCGGCCAGCTCCGGCGGAGCCATCAGGGCCACCGCGTACGGAAATCTGTACCTAGCGGAGAACGACTTCTTCAACAACACCGCAACGCAGGGAGGCGCGCTCAACCTGTACACCGGCAGTGGCGGTTACGTGGTCGTCGAGCACAACCTTCTGCAGGGCAACACCGCACCAACCGGCAGCGGCGGGGCCATCTACTGGCAGGGTGGCACATCCACTGCGCACCTGCTGCGCGGCAACACGATCTACAACAACGTCGCCGTGCACGGTGCTGGGATGTACCTCTATTGGGTCACCTTGGACGTCGAAGCGAACGAGTGCTCGGGCAACGCCGCCAGTGCATTCAGCGGCTTCGCGTATCTCGAACATTCCATCGTTTCCGCCAAGAGCAACTACCTCGTGCAGAACTCCTCTACCTTTGGCGGCTCCGTCTGGACGGTCGACCCGAGTTCGACACTCACCGAGCTGAACGACACGGTCGTGGGCAACTTCGGGAGTTCGTACGCCACCCTGGCGGACGCCGTGTCCACGCTGACCGTGACGAACTGCATCTACTGGAATACCGACACGCCTGTTGAGATGGCGCATGCGGACAACCTTGCGTACTCGTGCTCCTCCGATGCCCGCACGACGCTGACGGGGGCCGGGAGCACGGTCGGCCTCGGCATGGTGTACGCCGACCCGCTCCTCAACAGCGCGAATCTGCCTGCGCTGCTCGACACCTCGCCGTGCATCGACGCCGGCAGCTGGTTCGACCGAGCTGCATACGACTTCTTCGGCACGTCGATTCCGCAAGATGGTGACGGCGATCGTGTGGCGTGGGCCGACATCGGCTGCTACGAAGCGCCCGGCGTACCGCTGCCCACCGTCTACCCTGTCTACCGCTTCTACAACTTCACCAACAACACGCACTTCTTCACGCCGTCGCTCGACGAGGCGAACTCGGTGATCGTCAACTACCCGAAGGTCTTCCGCTACGAGGGCATCGCCTACTACACCAACCCGCTCAACAACACGCAGCCCCTCTACCGCTTCTACAACCGCGCAAGTGGGAGCCACTTCTACACGGCCTCTGCCGAGGAGGCTGCGCACATCATCGCCACCTGGCCGCACATCTTCGCCCTTGACGGCCAGACCTACGCGGTGAACCCGGCGCCCGTGCTCTACAGCTATGCCGTGTTCCGCTTCTACAACAAGACAAACGGCAGTCACTTCTACACCGCCAGCGCCGAAGAGGCGTACATCGTGAACACCAACTGGCCCCACATATACACCGACGAGGGCCCGGCTTTCTGGATCGGGCAGTAGGACCGGTTCGGAGCAACTGCGGGGCGTCTCTTCGGAGGCGCCCCGCTTGCGTGTGAGAGTGCTCATGGGAGTAGACTGAGCATCAGGCAGCGGACGGCAGAGAGCCGCTCGCACGGTGTCGAGGGAGAGATCCTATGAGCGCCCAGCGTCGGCTCACGTTCGTCGTCCTACTCGGAGCGCTGCTGATCTTTGCCCTGGGGGCATCGTCCGCGTTCGGGGCGGTGGTGCTCGCGGACAGCTACTCCGAGACCAATCTCAGTGCCGTTATGGCCGTCAGCGATTTTAACTATCCGCAGTTGGGGCAGTCGTTCACCGCAATCGCCGGAACCCTTGATTCCGCGGCGTTCCCGCTCTCGGGGACCGATGCATCATCAGGGAACGCCTATGCCCTCCTGTACGCGCATTCGGAGACGTTTGGGACTACGGGCGTGCCGTCCGGGCCGCCTCTTGCCACGTCCTCGCCGGTGGATGTGACAACAATCCCCACGGCGGGAGGCTATCACCTGATCACCTTTGATTTTGACAACACGGTCCTGCTGGCCGCGGGAGAGAAGTACATGATCGCTCTTCAGTACTCGGGAAGCGCGACTGACCGCTTGTGGTGCGGAATCGACAACACTACTCCGACCCATCCGGGCAACTTTGCGTACATTCAAGGAGGTATCTGGCAGCCCGTGTCGTCGTACGACGCGCCTTTCTACGTGTATCAGACGCCGCCGGCGCCGGTGCCCGTCTACCGCTTCTTCAACCGCACGAACGGCACGCACTTCTACACCGACTCGGCGGCGGAGCGCGACATGGTGAACGCCACCTGGCCGCACATCTTCACCGACGAGGGTCCGACCTACTACACGTACCCGGCGAACAACTCCACGCAGCTCACCCGCCTGTACAACATGGTGGCCGGCAGCCACTTCTACACCGCGGACGCCGCCGAGGCGGCAAACGCCCTGGCCACCTGGCCGAACGTGTTCCGTCTTGATGGGGCGACCTACAAAGTGAACCCCGCGCCGGTTGCCAACAGCCTCCCGGTCTACCGCTTCTTCAACGTGGTCAACGGCAGTCACTTCTACACCTCCTCCGAGACCGAGAAGGCGCACGTACTGGCCACATGGCCGCACATCTACACTCTCGAGGGCCCGGCGTTCTGGATCGGGCTGTAGTGCTACAATCCGTCTGCCCGGGGCGCCTTCCCGGCGCTCCCGGACACGGACGGAACCTCCTGTGATCGAAGATCGCAACGCGGACATCCAGGTGCTACGCGAGCGCGTAGCGCACATCGCCGAGTACCTGCATCTCGATGAAAAGCGCACCGAGCTCGCCGCGCTCGAGGAGCGCACCACGGCGCCCGCCTTCTGGGACGATCAATCGCAGGCGCAGCAGGTGATGGCGCAAGCCTCCGGCCTCCGGGACGAGATCGAGGGTTACGAGTCGCTCGTCGACGCGCTCGACGAGATCGAAGTCGCCAACGAGCTTGCGGTGGCCGAGGCCGACGAGGAACTCGGCGCCGAGACGGTCGCAGGTCTGAAGGACCTCACGCGTGCCACCAACAACCTCGAGCTCGCGACCTGGTTCACCGGCGAGTTCGACCATGGCGACGCGCTTGTCACCATCCTGCCCGGCCAGGGCGGCCTCGAGGCCCAGGACTGGGCCGAGATGCTCATGAAGATGCTCGTCAAGTACGCCGGCAACCGGAAGTGGAAGGTCGACGTGCACGACGCGCCGGCCGGTGTGGAACTCGGCATCGACCGTGCCGTGTTCACCATCCACGGCCGCAATGCGTACGGCATGCTCACCTCGGAAAACGGCGTGCATCGCCTGGTGCGCATCAGCCCCACCGACGAGAAGAAGCGCCGCCAGACCACCTTCGCGCGCGTGGAGATCCTGCCCGTGCTTCCCGACAGTGTGGTCCTCGAGATCCGCGACGAGGACATCCGCGTCGATGTGTACCGTTCAAGCGGCCCCGGTGGCCAGAGCGTGAACACCACCGACTCGGCGGTTCGCATAACGCACATGCCGAGCGGTCTCGTGGTCACCTGCCAGAACGAGAAGAGCCAGCTCAAGAACAAAGAAACGGCGATGAAGATCCTGCGCTCGCGCCTCTACGAGCTCGAGGAGGCCAAGCGCCTCGCCGAGCTCGATGCGCTCAAGGGCGAACGCCAGGAGATCTCTTTCGGCAGCCAAATCCGCAACTACGTGCTGTACCCGTACCAGATGGTGAAGGACGTGCGTACGGGCGTCGAGACGGGCGACGTGAACGGCGTACTCGATGGTGACCTGGACGAGTTCGTCATCGGCTATCATCGCTGGAGGGTCTCCGAGGAGCAGGGCGCGCTGGCAGGGTCCTAACGACGCGCGAGGGAGGCGGGGACGTGGCGAAAGAAGCGAAGCGCGGACTCGCGATGGTGAACCCGTCTGCCGTGCTCAAGAGCCGGCGCGTGCGCGACTACGCACTCATGACCCTCGGCATCCTCATCGTTGCATGGGGCCTCAACGCGTTCCTCATCCCCAACAAGCTGGCCGCCGGTGGCGTGTCGGGCCTGGCCACGGTCTTCTACTACCTGTTCCAGGACAGGTTCGGCGTGACGGTGCCCATCGGACTGCAAATGCTCGTCATGAACGGCATCCTGCTCGTCATCGGCATCCGCGCCAAGGGCTGGCGCTATGGCGCCCGGACCGTGTACGGCATGGTGCTGCTGTCGCTTGCGGTGGACCTGCTCGCTCCGTTCGTGCCACATCTGGCTGCGCACGACCAGTTGCTCGCGGTGCTCTATGGCGGTGCAGTCACTGGCGTGGGCATGGGACTCGTCTTCAAGGCGCGTGGCAACACCGGCGGCACCGACATCGTGGCGCAGCTGCTGGTGGAGAAGGTCAACCTCGGCGTCGGGCAGCTCATGCTGCTTGCCGATGCCGTGGTGACCTTGGTGGCGGCGCTCGTCCTCGGCCCGGACCTGGCGCTCTACGGCGCGGTCGCCGTGTTCATCATGGGCGCCGTGATCGATGTGGTGCAGGAGGGCCTGTCGGTCGAGAAGGCGGCCTTCATCATTTGCGACGAGCCCGGCCGAGTGGCCGACGCAGTCATGCATCAGCTCGGCAGGGGCGCGACCGGCATCATGGCGCGCGGACTCTACTCCTCCGACCCGCGCGAGATGGTCTTCACCGTGGTCTCACGGCGCGAGATCGACGCGCTCAAGGCGCTCGTTCATGCTGTGGATCCAAAGGCGTTCGTGGTGATCGCCAACGTGCACGAGGCACTCGGCGAAGGATTCAAAGAGATAGGGGCGGGGCTATGACGCATGCGGCACTGGTGGCGTCCATCGCGGCGCACGCGGCGCAGATGCGCTACGACATCATCGAGATGATCGCCGAGGCCGGCAGCGGCCACCCGGGCGGGTCGCTCTCGGCGGCCGATATCGTGGCCACCCTGTACTGGGGCGTCATGCGTCACAACCCTGCCTCGCCCGACTGGCCCGAGCGCGACCGCTTCGTGCTCTCCAAGGGTCACGCCGCGCCGGTGCTCTACGCCGCCCTCGCCGGCGCCGGCTACTTCGGCCGCGACCACCTGAAGACGCTCCGCAAGCTCGGCAGCATGCTGCAGGGGCACCCTGACGCACGCAAGTGCACCGGCATCGAGGTCTCCACCGGCTCGCTCGGACAGGGGCTGGCGATCGCAAACGGCATGGCGCTCGCGCTCCGGATGGATGGCAACCCGGCGCGCGTGTTTTGCCTCCTCGGCGACGGCGAGCTGCAGGAAGGCGAGGTGTGGGAGGCCGCGATGTTCGCGCCGCACCACGGTCTCGACCACGTGGTGGCCGTCGTGGACCACAACGGGCTGCAGATCGACGGCGCATGCACCGACGTGATGTGCCTCGGCGAGGTGGCCGAGAAGCTCCACGCCTTCGGCTGGGAGGTCCGCGAGTGCGACGGACACGACGTCGAGGCGCTGCTTGAGGCGCTCTCCGAGCCGCCGATGACCGAAGGCGTGCCGGTCGCCATCGTGGCGTACACGGTGAAGGGGAAGGGCGTGTCGTTCATGGAGGGCGATGCCGGCTGGCACGGCAAGTCACCCAACGCCGAGCAGACCGCCACCGCGCTCGAGGAACTCGGCGCGGTGCGGGGACAGGCGGCAGGGGCGCTCGAGGCCGCCGTCGGGTCGCTCCTGACCGACGAGTCGCCGTCCGAAGGGGGGTCGTAAGTGAGCGAGAAGCGCGCAACGCGCGAAGCGCTCGGCGAGACCCTCGTCGAGCTTGTGGCCGAAGGCGTGGATGTGGTCGCGGTGGATGCGGACCTTTCCGGCTCCACCACTACCGCCAAGCTCGCCAAGGCCCACCCGGACCGCTTCTTCAATGTGGGCATCGCCGAGCAGAACATGATCGGCACAGCCGCCGGGCTGGCGGTCGAGGGCAAGATCCCGTTCACCGGCAGCTTCGCGGTCTTCGCCACCGGCCGCGCGTACGATCAAGTGCGCAACACCGTGTGTTACGGCGGGCTCAACGTGAAGCTCGCGCCCACGCACGCGGGAATCACCGTCGGTCCCGACGGCGGCAGCCACCAGATGCTCGAGGACATCGCGCTCATGCGCGTGCTCCCGGACATGCGTGTGCTCGTCCCGGCCGATTACGTGGCGGCCAAGGCCGCCATCCGTCTCGCCGCGGCCACGCCGGGCCCGTTCTACATCCGCCTGGGCAGGGCCGCCGTACCGGTCATCTACGACGAGGAGTACCGTTTCGAGCTAGGTGCGGCGCGCGTACTCCGCGAGGGCGTGCATGTCACGCTCGCCGCATGCGGCGTGATGGTCGAGCAGGCGCTCGCGGCTGCCGAGGAACTCGAACTCGAAGGCATCCATGCCGAGGTGCTCGACATCGCCACGATCAAGCCGCTGCCAGCCGAAGCCATCGCTGCCTCGGCGCGTAAGACCGGTGCGGTCGTGACCTGCGAGGAGCATTCGATCATCGGCGGACTGGGTTCTGCTGTCGCCGAGGCGCTCGGCGAGCTCGCGCCCGTGCCGCTGGTGCGTGTGGGCGTGAGGGACGTCTTCGGGACCTCCGGCGAGCCGGCCGAGCTGATGGCGCACTTCGGCCTCACGGGCGCCGACATCGCAGCAGCTGCGAGGGAGTTGCTCTCGCGTCGGAAGTAGGCCGCCCCGAAACGGCACGTCGCGTGCTTCTCCAGATGCGGCCCGTGCGTGCGCGGCGAATTCGGAAGACGTGTGGATTTGGTGACGGACGGGGTCAGCGGGCGTCCGAACGGGCGCGTTCTGCTAGACTATCGCGGGAATCGTCGCATGGATATGGAGCACCCCTATGATCTCAATGCGGAACGTCAGCAAGATCTACGTTCCGAACAAACCCCCCGCGCTCGACGACTGTACCGTCGAGATCGAACAGGGAGAGTTCGTGTTCCTCGTCGGGCCGTCCGGCTCCGGCAAGTCCACCTTCATCCGCCTCCTGCTGCGTGAGCTCTTGCCCACGCGCGGCCAGATCGTCGTGGCCGGTCAGGACCTCACCAAGATGAAGGGCTGGAAGGTTCCGTACCTGCGCCGCAACATCGGCTGCGTGTTCCAGGACTTCAAACTCCTGCCGAACAAGACCACCTACGAGAACATCGCGTTCGCACTCGAGGTCATCGGTCGCAGCAAGCACGTCGTGCGCACGCAGGTGCCCGAGGTGTTGCGGCTCGTGGGTCTTGAGGACAAGCTGGAGAGTTACCCCGACGAGCTCTCCGGTGGCGAGCAGCAGCGCGTCTCGATCGCGCGTGCGTTCGTGAACCGCCCGCCGCTACTGCTGGCCGACGAGCCCACCGGCAACCTCGACCCGGCAACGTCGCTCGGGATCATGAGCCTGCTCAACCGCATCAACAAGACCGGCACCACCGTGCTGGTGGCCACGCACGACCGCGAGATGGTCGACTCCATGCGCAAGCGCGTCATCGCGCTCGAGAATGGCAAAGTCGTCCGTGACCAGGACCGAGGTGTCTACGGCTATGGCGATTAACTTCGGCTACTTCGCCAAGGAGTCATTCACCAGTTTCAAGCGCAACTGGGTGATGAGTCTTGGCGCCATCATCACGATCTACCTCTCGCTGCTGCTGGTTGGCGTGTCCGTCGGTTCGGGATTCCTGCTCACCCAGGTGGTCCAGTCGGTGGAGGAGAAGGTCTCCGTCCGCATCTACTTGAAGGACGGCGCGGATCCGGCCACGGTGGACGCGCTGCAGCAGGAGATCATCGGCAACGCCGAGGTCTCGACGGTTACCTACACGTCGAAGGAGCAGGCGCTCGAGGATTTCAAGACCACGATGGTTCAGGACAGCCCTGAGATCGTGGAGCAGCTCGAGGGCAATCCGCTGCCGGCGTCGCTCGACGTGGACCTCAAGGATCCCCGCAACGTCATGGTCGTCGTCGATGCCATCAAGGCGAGCCCGAACTTCACCGCGGTGGCCGACCGTCCGGACGATCCGGAGAAGTCGCTCAAGTACGGCCAGCAGATCGTCAACCAGCTCTTCACGTTCACTCGCATGCTGCGCTACGTGAGCATCGTGTTCGTGGCTCTCCTGGGCGTGATCAGCCTCATCTTCATCAACAACGCCATCCGCCTCGCGATCTACGCACGCCGCAAGGAGATCGGCATCATGCGTCTCGTGGGCGCGTCGAACTGGTTCATCCGGACACCGTTCCTGATGGAGGGTGTCATCCAGAGCCTTATCGGCGCGCTGCTTGCCATCGGTTCGCTGAGCTTCGTCTGGCTGTACGTTCTGCCGAAGCTCAAGGAGTCGCTCTCGTTCCTCCCCCTCACGCTCTCTGGCGCGGCCGCGACGCAGGTCTCGCTGATCCTCGTCATCTCCGGCATCGTCATCGGCCTCATCGGTTCCGGTCTTGCGATGCGGCGTTACCTGAAGGTCTGACCCATGAAGACACTGCTCAAGATCGCGGCCGCTCTCGTGGCCGTGCTCATCATCGCCGTCAGCGCCTTCGGCGTGGGCGTCTGGTTCGAGCGGGCCATCGGCAGTGGCCCGGTGGCGTCGACCGATTCGGCCGACCTCGAGGACGCGGTGAACGAGGTCGCGGGCATCATCGAGCGCGATGCGCTGGCACCCTCGAGCGAGGCGTCGATGACCGCCGGCGCGATCGGCGGGATGCTCGAGTCGCTCGAGGACTCGCACGCGGCGTACTTCGATGCGAAGCACTACGAGTACTTCAACGAGCAGACCGACGGCACGTTCTACGGCATCGGCGTCACGATCGCCAACGAAGGCGACGACCTGGTCATCCAGTCGGTGATCGAGGGCACTCCCGCAGAGGCGGCCGGGCTGCTTGCCGACGATGTCATCGTCGAGATCGACGGAGAGACGTCCAAGCGCTGGGACACCGATGAGGCCGTGCTGCGCATCCGCGGCGAGGCCGGCACGCACGTGACCCTCGGCATCCGCCGCAACGGGGCCGAGGAGCTAAGAGACTTCACGATCACGCGCGCCAAGATCGAGGTGCCCAACATCGAGACCGAGCTGCTCGAGGACAATGTGGGCTACATCCGCCTCTACAGCTTCACCGAGGTCGCGGACGACGACCTGCGCGATGCGATCGCCACGCTGGCCGATCAGGGCGCCAAGGGCTACGTTCTCGACCTGCGTGACAATCCGGGCGGGCTTCTCACCTCCTCGGTCGACGTCGCGTCGCTGTTCATCGAAGACGGCGTCATCGTGCGGGTTGAGGATCGCGAGGGCACCATCGAAGAGCATCGGGCCAGCGGGAGCGTCGCCACCGACGCGCCGCTCGTGGTGCTCATCAACGGCAATTCGGCCTCGGCGAGCGAGATCGTCGGCGGGGCGCTGCAGGACCACGGTCGCGCGAAGCTCGTAGGCGAGCGGAGCTTCGGTAAGGGAAGCGTCCAGCAGATCGAGGAACTGTCGTTCGGCGGTGCCATCAAGCTCACCATCGCTCACTACGTCACGCCGAAGAATCGGGTGATCGACAAGATCGGTCTCACGCCCGACGTTGAGGTCGAGATGGAGCCCGAGCTGCAGGCCGACAAGGCCACCGACACGCAGCTCCAGCGGGCCGTGGAGGAACTCCAGAAGCAGCTCTAGGAGCGCCACTCGACGGCCATGCTCAACCGTTCGTCATCTCGGCACGCCGCCTGTCGGGACATTCCCATCAGGCGTGCGAATTCGGCCATCCGCGGTATACAGTCTTTCTCAAGTCCATACTGAGGCGCGTTCTACGGGGGGTCGCGCAGGAGAGGGGGGTGTATGCGTAAGCGTACATTGGCTCTGCTGGTTGCTGGTGTGCTGATACTGGGGTTGGTTCCCATGAGCGCAGCGGCAGGGCCGACCTACACGGTCGGGGAGGCGTTTCCGGTCGCTGTAGGCCATGAAGGTCAGATTCTACCGGACATCGACTATCCATGGATCGTCTGGAAAGACGGACGGGTCTGTCCATGCACCATCTACGCGTACAACTTCGTGACGGGCGAAGAGCGCCAGATCAGTGATCCCACCGAGGAAGACGATGCGACCAACCCGAGCATCTCGGGCGACTGGGTCGTCTGGCACCAGGAGCTGTCCGGTGCCTCATCCATCTGGGCGTACAACCTCACCACCGAACAGCGAATCAAGATCGCTGACGGCGAAGTGGACGGCGACTGCTACGGCAATCCGGCAATCGACGGCACCACGGTCGTCTTCCGCTTTGATCTCGATGGCGGCATCTACTCCGTCGATCTCGCCGACGCCGACCCTGAAGCTGGGATGTGGCAGGTGAGTCCGGACGACGGCGACTACCGCTACGGCCCGGAGGTCGGCGACGGCTGGGTGGTCTGCAAGGCGTCTCGAGATGGCGGGTATGACATCGAAGCCTACAAGGTCGAGGCTGACGCCGTGGTCGACACCGTGGTTGTCGCGCACGACATCGATACCGGCGACAATGTCTACTGGGATTACGACGGCCCGTCGACGGACGCAGGCATGCTCACGTACAACAAGTACGGGTCCTGGGATTGGGAATCGGACGGTCTGCCGGAGACCGGTGACGCCATCATGCTCTACGACCTCGCCACCGACGCCGTGGCGCAGATCTCCGCAGTGGATGCCAACGATAGCGGCCGGGAGCATCCGGTTATCAACGACGGCCTGGTGAGCTGGCACGACTACCGCACCACCTCGGGTTACGCTGCGGTCTACTGCTGGGACGCGGTCAACGGCGAGCGTCTGTTGAGGGACGGCGTCGACTACTACGACAGAGGTGGCCGCACGACCACGGCTGACGGTATCGTCGCCTGGCACGACCACCGCGAGGGTGACGGCGACGACAGTAGTTCCGACCTCTACGCGATGTTTGTCGACTCCCTACCGCCGAGCGCTGTGAGCGACGCCTACGGCACCACGGTCGGAAAGCCGCTGAGCGTGGCAGCGCCCGGCGTACTCGCCAACGACACGGATTCCGACGGCGACACACTCACCGCCGAGCTCGTGACCGGCGTCGCCAACGGC